>JAGHBW010000037.1 GCA_021160765.1 Thermoplasmata archaeon | reverse complement strand
TTATGTCCAGAAAGGTGTCCAACTCCTCTGCCCTTCCTACAAGCTCCTCCCCTTCCAGGGCGAATTCAGCGTCGGGGAAAATGTTCAAAATGGCATCTTTAACCTTCTCAAGGCTTTCTGTGGGGTATATCCTTGTCCTTATCTCCACCCGGCCCTTCATACCCCCCCTCCTTATTTTGTGGCTATATTAGGCTCATGTGGAGAAGTTCCACAGACTGTACACCCTCAATCTTCTTGAGAGCGGCCTCCAGGGAGTCTGCACCACCCTGCCTGTCATCCAGAGTAAGGTGAACCTCAAGGGATTTCAGGCCGAAGGCGAATGGTTTTATCTCCTTCTTTAAGATCTCACCACCTTCTGGAAGACAACCCTCCACCTCCTCCGCAATCCTGTCAAGATCTATCTCCACTCCCTCCGGGAGTATCCTGTAAATTAAACCTACCTTGCCCATTTATCGCACTCTCCTTTTTACGGCCCCTCAAAGCCGCATTCGGGACAGACGTAGAGAACGCTCTGATCCCTGCAGTGGTGACACCTGCCAATAAGCACCTTCCCACAGTTTGGGCAGTAGAAGGAGACGTCGCCCACTTCTGTCAGCGGTACACCGCATGAGATGCATCTTTCAGCCTTCTTCATCACGTCCATTCCCCCGAACCGGGAGCGGAGTATAGAGTAACCTCTTTTAAACCTTTTTACCACACCTTCTCTCCCTACCTTCTCAACAATAGAAAAAAATCAGTGGGCCGGGTGAGGGGAGTAAGCCCCCTTCTGTTCCCCTCCCATTCCTCGCGGAATGAGAGGCTGGTGGCATTTGACTGAGCGTCCTACCCACCGGTCGCAAGATACTCATCCCGGTCCTTTGGACTTGCTCCGGGGGGGACGGCCGTTTCAACCTTTCCCGCACCGACGTCAGGGGCTTATCCCCCATCATCCCATGGGGTGCGGGCGGTGTCGTTTCTGCTCCGTTGCCGACCCTCTCGGGCCCCCGGGTTGCCCCGGGCCCCCTATCTTGTGGAGGGGGGACTTTCCTCAGCGCCCTTTCGGGCACCGTCAGCCACCCTCCCTCTCCCGGCCCATCCCTCCTTTTATACAAGCCCTATAAAACCTTTTCTGTATCTTATTCCTCAACCCCCTCCCGCAGGGATCTCTTTCTCCTCATTACAAAGAGATACGCACCCAGAATTATAACAACCCCTATAACCGTGGAGGCAACATAAGGGACAATGCTCCCTTCCTCCTCTCCCCCCGCCCCACCTGAAGGTGGAACCCTAACATCTATCCAGTCAGACTTGTAGAGTATCTCACCACTCTCCCTAACGTAAAGACGATACTTCATCCTCTTGTACTCTCCCGGGATCTGAATCTCTCCCCTGTATGAACCGCTCCCTGAAAAGGTCAGATAGGAGAAAGATGTGGCCTGCTCCACTGCCTCGTTGTAGAAAACGTACTCAATCTGTACAACATAGCTGCTAGAGGTGTTGGTGAAGTTCGCCTTTATAACCATGTAGTCCCCCATCCTCTCAACGTATGAACTGATAAGAACCACCCGGGGTACTGTCAAGGATACCCTGACCTCCTCATCCACACTCCAGTTGGAGGGGGAGCTAGTGCTGAAGGTGACCAGCAGCAATCCTGCATCAGATGGATGCTCTCCGGCGGTGACCACTACTCTGACCTCCGCAGAGTACTTCTCAAGCCTTCCTCCCCACTCCTCGCCTACCAGTGTGGAGGAGTCAATGTACACCTCTTCGGGTGCCTGAAGGGTGAATCCACCCCCAGAGATCATCTCCACGTCAACGTTGACGCGAATGGGGAGAATGTCCTCCTCCCAACCGTATCGGAAGTATTCAACACTCAAAACAACCTCTTCTGAAGAGTGCTTTGGAACCTTCACCTCCCGGGGGGCCGGCCCAACATAGAAGAGTGGCTTTTTGGTCATCTCATAACGATCGTGGGAGAGAACCTCATCACCCCCCTGTCTCAGCGCTGCAACAAGCACTATTCCGTCAACCCCCACTTCCCAGTTTGGCGTAAGGGTCACGTTGTAAACCGCATTGGCCTCAAGATCAGGAACAGCCATTGAAGTAAAGTGCGATATGGTATACCTTATAGGTACGCCGTTGAACCCCTGCGGGCCTAGATAGGGGGTGATGCCATAGAGCGTGATAGAGAGTCCAGTAAGGGTCTCATCAAGCTCTCCTGTTTTTACGCTTATGTTAAGCCCGTAGACCCTATATGAGTCCATAAGTACAGAGTTTATACTTACTGAAACGTCGGGCCTGAACCGCGTTAAACTTTCGTTCAGGTATCTCTGATACGTATCTATTAGTTCGCTCTCACTTCCACCCCCCACCTTAACCCTATATCCACCATCAAAGACAACAGTTGGGGTCCCTGTTATCCCATATGCAGAGGTGATCTCCTGAAGTGATGGCGCAGACGGGTCGTCATCAACGTAAGCAACGATTGTCGCATTCTCCCCTCGGATATATCTCAGATAGTCCAGTGCGTGTTCTGAGGAGATGCACGGCTCACAGGTTTTTGATGTGAAGAGCTCAACAAGTACCTTCTGGGTTGGATGCGCAGGGGGTTTTATAACGCGATAGGTGAGCATATCGTTGTTGTTATTCATGTCTATCTCTTCCCCTCCCCCCTGTACAGATGCATACACTGTATGCTCGCCTACCTCCCCCGCCGGAAGTGTGAAGTTCCTGCTCCACACCTCGGATGGTGCAAGAGAGAAGTTAAGCGTCTCGTTGGTGACCTCCTCCCCATCCCGTGATATAATCAAGGTGAAATTCCCCGCAGGGGCAGTGCCAGTATTCTCAACCTCCACCCTTCCTCTGAAAGTGTCTGTTGGAAAGAGGTAGATTCCACTCTCATCCCTGCTGACACCTGTGAAGTGAAGTGTTAAAGCAAGATCCGGTAGCGGTTTCTCAATCACCCTTATGCTCACGTTGTCCTCTGCCCTGAAACCGTCCCCCTCACCAACCACCCTATAGGTGTAGTTGCCCACTCTCCTGGGGGCCTGCAGGGATATGTTGAACCCGCCCCACTCATCCGTTCCGGCACTTCCCACCTCCTCCCCTTCAAGATATACCTTCACACTGCCATTCGCTGGAGGCTCTCCAGTATTTAGCGTGAGGTTGCCAGATATTGTAAAGGCGCCCCCGGGGTAGAGCGTGTCCGGTTGAACACTAACAGAGATGTGGAGGTCAGTGGGGCGGGGGCGGAAGGTGACGTTGAATTTGTAATAGGAAGGGTTTCCAGCGGTGTCCTCTGTCAGAATGTCAAAGGTGACCGTTCCATTTGGAAACGGTCCCTGAGCAAAATACCAGTATTGGTCTCCATTACCGTGGTTCATGGGTACCGGGGGATAGCAGATATCCCCTATACACCACTGAAGGTTAACATAAGATAGGCCATCTGGGTCTGTGACGTTCGCCGATATATTCACACCTTCGTCCCAGTAGGGGGTTTCAGGAGTCCAGGTAACATCCGATATAACAGGGCCAATTTGATCTCCTTCAGCGGTGCTTGCCAGGATAATGAGGGATGATGCTGTCAGGAGAAGCATCGCCACTGTGCATAGCAATTTATTGCTGGACATGTTGACACCGATGGGGGATTGGCAAAGGGTGTTAAAAACTTTTATATATTCCAGAGAGTTAGGGTAGCCTAACAAGAGGAGGCAGAATCTATGAGAGTCTTCGGATGGGCATCACCAGAGAGGCGTCCTCCAGAAGGGGGGCCCGTTCCCCGGGGGGGAGATGTACTCCCTCTCTCATCAGCTTTAGGAAAGGTAGTGGTCAGGGAGATTGGATGTGGCCCATCCTGCAGAGCAAGGCTGGCCTCTCTCGGGATTATCCCAGGTGCTGAGATAACCGTGGTCAGAAACAGCGGGGGCCCCCTTCTTCTAGATGTTATGGGTGGCAGGGTGGCGCTGGGAAGAGGCATCGCCGCCAAGGTCCTTGTGGAGCGCGTTCCGGGAGGTTAGAGATGGGGAGAAGAGCTGAGGAGTACATTGAGATCATTTACGACCTCTCCCGTGGGGGGGAGAGGGTTCACGTCAAGGAGGTAGCTGAGAGGCTCAACGTCTCCCTTCCATCAGTAACAGAGATGTTCCAGAGGCTTGCTGAGGCGGGCTTTCTCAACTATCACCGCTACTATGGCGTTACGTTAACGGATAAGGGAAGGAAGCTGGCAGAGGACCTGGAAAAGAGACACCAAACCCTCAAAGAGTTCCTTCACCTGCTGGGACTTGAGGAAGAGGAGGCGGACAGAGAGGCATGTAAGATAGAACACGTGGTAGATCCTGAGACTGTAAAACTGCTGACAAAATTCGTTGAATTTATTGAGATGCACGATAGCCCCAGATGGCTGGCTAGATTTAGAAAGTACTATCTGAGCGGGGAGCTAGAGAGATGCCCCAAGATAAAGGATGGCGTATAGGGGGAGAAAGATTTTTTAACCAATAGGGTATGGGTCAGAGGCATGAAGATCACAGTGATTAAGAAGGAAAAGGACTACCTGGAGTTTGTGGTGGAGGGCGAGAACGAAACCCTTCTGGAACCCCTAAAGAACGCACTCCTCAACGATGAGGCGGTGGAGTACGCCAATTATTACATTCGCCACCCAAAACTGGATCAACCTGTATTTTTCGTCAAGGTGGCGGAGGGTAAACCCCAGAATGCCGTAAAAAGGGCGGCTAAGGCCCTCATAAACGAATATAAGAACCTCCTTAAGGATTTCCAGAAACAAAGTGAGGCATATGGAAATTAAGGTCCCTCTGGAGGAGGCGGAGATTGGGATGGAGGTGTACGCCACCTCCACAGAACCCCTCCTGGGCAGGTTAAAAAAAAACCTGAGGACTTCAGGGTAGAGGAGATCTCCCGCTATCCTCCAAGAGACGACGGGGGCAGATACACCATAGCCAGGGTAAAGGTCTATAACTGGGAGACAAATCAGCTTATAAGGGCCTTCTCCAGACGACTTGGAATCTCAAAAAGGGCCATTTCCTTCGCTGGGACGAAAGATAAGCGGGCATTAACTATACAGCTCTTCTCCTTTGCAACCACCCCTGAGAAGGTGCTCTCCTCCAACCTCAAAGATGTGTATATACTGGATTACTACAGGTCAAATGAAAGGGTGGACATTGGAAGGCTTTATGGAAACAGGTTTGAGATCCTCATACGAGGGATTCCCCATACCAGGGAGAAGATTGTAGAGATTGTGGATCGCTTTGTGGAGGAGGTGGCCTCACTTGGAGGCTTCCCAAACTTCTTCGGCGTTCAGAGGTTCGGTGCAATAAGACCAGTTACGCATATTGTGGGGAAGAAGATCATGGAGAGGAGGTATGAGGAGGCAGTCTTCATATTTCTGACAAAAGCCTTCGCATACGAGCCCGATGTGGACAGAAGAGCCAGAGAGTTTTTAAAAGATAGTGAGGATTTAAAAGAGGCTCTTCAGATCTTCCCCCAACACCTCTCCTTTGAGAGGGCCATTATTCAACATCTCCTCTCCAACCCCGGGGACTACGTCGGTGCGCTGAAGGTGCTTCCAGAAAATCTGTTCAAGCTCTTCATCCACGCCTATCAATCCTATCTCTTCAACAGGATTCTGAGCGCCAGGATAAAAGAGGGGCTGCCCCTTTCGGAGGCATTAGTGGGGGATCTGGTTATACCTGTTAAAGAGGGGCTCCCTCACCGGCAGAGATGGATAGAGGTCAACGAGGAAAATGTAGAGACGGTCAACAAAAGAATACAGGAAGGGAAGGCCTTCGTGACTGCCCTTCTTCCGGGATCTGACCCTGTCTTCGCCTCGGGGGAGATGGGGGAGATTGAGAGGAGGGTCGTGGAGGAGGAGGGGGTTGACTTCAGCATCTTTCACCTTCCGGAGTTTCCAAGAATAAAGATAAGAGGCATGAGGAGGGAGATACATTCAAAGCCTTTTGACCTCAATTTTGAAATCCCGGAGGAAGAAATGGAGGGGTGCCTTAGGACAACCTTCCACCTTTTCCGCGGAACATACGCCACATCCTTCTTAAGGGAGCTTATGAAGGCTCCAATACTAAACTACTAACGTTAAAATATGGAGCCTGATTATTCTCCCCCGTGCTCCTTAAAAGAACATTCTATTACAGGCTCCCGCAGAGCTTCATCGCCCAGAGCCTGACTCACCCCCGGGACATGTGCAGATTGATGGTGGTAAGGTGGGATGGCAGCATCTCTCATAGGAGGTTTCTAAACCTTCCAGAGCTGCTTCCAAAAGATTCCATTCTGGTCCTGAACAGGACAAGGGTGATCCCGGCTCTCCTGGAGGCAAGAAAAGAGACGGGGGGGAGGATTGAACTCCTCTTCGTTGATTTGGGTGGGGAGGAGAGGCCGAAGGCGTTTCTAAAAGGGAAGGTCAAGGAGGGGGTCACAGGGAGAACGTCCTCTGGAACGGAGATAAGAGTTATGAAGCATTTGAGGGAGGGATTATTTGAGGTGGAGGTGATAAAGGGCGAGACAAGAAGGGGTGAAGGACTTCTAACTCTTCTTAAAGAGGAGGGGAAAACTCCCCTGCCCCCTTACATAAAAAGAAGAGACCTCCCCGAAGGGGAATACCAGACGGTTTACGCAGAGGTTGAAGGTTCCGTGGCTGCACCCACCGCTGGGCTCCACTTCACTGAGAGGGTCTTCGGTGCCCTCAGGAGGAAAGGGGTGGAGATCAGGTATGTAACGCTGAATGTGGGACCTGGTACATTTCTTCCGGTGAGGAGTGAGAGAGTGGAGGAGCACCGGATGGAGGGGGAGAACTACAGGATAGACGAGGAGGATTTCAGAGCCATAAACAGAGGTCTTCAAGAGGGGAGACCCCTTGTGGCTGTTGGGACCACAACGGTAAGGGCATTGGAGAGCGCATCAGAGGGGGGAAGACTTGTCAGGAGTGAGGGGGTGGCGGAGGTCTTTATCTACCCCTCATATAGCTTTTCCCTTCCCTACTCTGTCTTCATCACCAACTTCCACCTTCCCGAATCCACTCCGCTTCTGATGCTCTCTGCCTTCATAGGGTGGGAGAAGGTGTACAGAGCCTATATGGAGGCCTTAGCCAGGGGGTACAGGTTCTACAGTCTTGGGGATGCGATGGCCGTTTTCCTTCCACCAGACGGAGGTAAGGGGGATGTTTGATATAAAGGAGGAGGATGGCAAAGCCAGAAGAGGCATTTTAACAGCGAAGAGCGGAAGAAGGATGCACACCCCAGCACTTCTTCCAGTTGCCACTTACGGAACAGTGAAGACCCTGACCCCCTTGGAGGTCAGGGATCTTGGGTTTGAGGGTGTTATTGTCAATTCCTTCCTCATAAACCTCCTCTCCCCCATGGGCGGGAAAGAGGTGGATTTGCACAAATACCTCTCATGGGATGGGATGATCTTCGCCGACAGCGGGGGTTTTCAGCTCATCAGAAGGGGGTTTCTCCTGGGAAGGCACCCCCACGGCTTCAAAATGAGAGATCCATTTAGCGGGGGAGAGGTTGACCTGACGCCGAAGGTTGTTGTGGAGTATCACAGGAGACTCGGTGTGGATTTCGGGATGGTTCTGGATGACTGCCCACCCTACCCCTGGAAGGAGGAGGTGGTTTTAAATTCCACTGAAAGAACGATAAGATGGGCTAGAGAATCCTTAGAGGAACCCCGGGGGGATGTGGAGCTGCTGGCGATAGTTCAGGGTGGAGGGAGTGTGGAGCTCCGGAGAAGGTGTGCTCGGGAGTTAAAGGAGATGGGATACAGAGGGTTTGGGATAGGGGGCCTTTCAATAGGAGAACCCAAGGAAATAACCTGGGCCGTTACAGATGAGACAGTTCAAGCCCTTCCCCAGGAGACGATGAAGTATCTGATGGGGGTAGGGGAGCCTGAAGATATTATAAAAGCAGTATCGCTTGGCGTGGACCTCTTTGACAGCACGTACCCGGCAAGGGGGGGAAGGCATGGAACTTATCTCACCCCCACGGGAAAGGTGAACCTCAAGGCGGGAGGTTTTAAAGGAGTGGAGAAGCCAATATATGATGGGTGCACCTGTCCCGTCTGCCAGACCTATAGCAGGGACTTCCTCTACCACCTTAAGAAGGGGAGGGAGATGCTTCTATACAGACTGGGAACACTGCACAACCTCCACTTCATCTCTCGCTTGATGGACGGTATAAGGCGCTCCATAGAGGAGGGGGAGTTCTCAAGGATTGCTGTGGGAAAGGCTCCCGTTAAAGAGATCTTTGATGAATATGTTGAGGCGTAGAATTGAAAAAATGTTTTTTGAGGGGGTGATTATCCGTAATTTTCGGAGAAAGGCTTATATAGAAGTTCTGGAAGATTTATTAACCATGAGATACGAGGAAGAGGATAAGATCCTCCAGAACCCCAACAGAAAGCAGATCTATAACCTGATAAAAGAGAACCCCGGGATTACCTACAGCGACCTGAGGAGCCATCTCTCTGTAAAAAATGGTACCCTCTCCCACCACCTCACCAAACTACAGAAGGCAGGGCTTATCGTCTCCAAGAAGCTGGGGATATACCGCAGGTTTTATCCCACGGAGGGGGGGAGAGCCCCCCTGGAGATAGAGGAGGAGATCAAGAGGCTCCTAATGGAGCATCCGGGCATGTCACAGTCGGGGATAGCATCTGCTCTTAACGTAACCAGGCAGGTTATAAACTACCACATCTCCCGTCTGCTCAAGAAGGGACAGGTTATCGTTAGAAGGTCTGGGAGGTCCTCCAGGATATACGTCAGAACTGCCTAATAGTGGTCAAGGACCCTTTCACCGCAATAGGCACAGCGCCCCCCCTTCAGGTTGATCTCTGAGACCCAGAAGTACTCCCTCTTAATCACAGGCTTACCGCAGGAGGGACAGTAGGTGTAATCGTAATCCCCGGGGGGTACATTGCCGAGAAATGCGTATTTAAGTCCCATGTCCCTGGCCTCATTGTATATGGTTAGGAAACCCTCCTAACCATATACAATGAGGCCAGGGACATGGGA
>JAGHBW010000081.1 GCA_021160765.1 Thermoplasmata archaeon | reverse complement strand
GTCAAAATCCTTTCTCATGGGCGGCATATGAGGCCAGCCCTCAAGGATGAAGGGTTTGAGCCGTCTGTTCCCCGGGAAATCAACCCCGTACATCTCGTGTATCTCCCTCTCGTAAGTCTCTATCTGGGGGAAGAGGTGAGAGAGGCTCTTCATTGAGCCTCCCTCCCGGGGGACCCGGGTCATGATCATAACGTGCTCCCTCCTCTCGTAGTTGTAAATGTGATAGACCAGTTCAAACTCCCCCTGCTTGATCCAGTCCACACAGGAGAGGGCGACGAAATGGTTGTAGCCCTTGCCCTTCAGCTTTTTTATTGCCTCCTCCACCTCCTCCGGCTCCAACCTTACTATCACCCTTCCACGCCTCAGCTCCTCTCCTCTGCCCAGAACCTTGACCGCTCTGCTCATTTCTCTCCCCCCTTCCTCTCTTCCTCTACCTCTTCAACCTCCTCAAGCTTGTAGTTGAAGGCCGCCTCCTGATTCCTCTTGTATTTCTCATAATACTTCTCGTATTTCTCCCACCCCCTGGCCTCCCCCCTGTCTATCATCTCCATGAGCTTGTTGAAGGCGTCAATTATCGCCTCAGGCCTGGGCATGCAGCCAGCAATGTAGAGGTCCACGGGGATGTACTTGCTTAAGTCTTTGATGGTGTTGTAGGAGTCCCAGTACATTCCCCCGTTTATGGTGCAGGAGCCAAAGGCGACAACGTATTTTGGAGCCTGCATCTGTTCGTAGACCCTCACAACCCTCTTCAAGGTCTTTATGGAGAGGTAGCCAGTTATGAGTAGTATGTCCGCCTGACGGGGTGTCGCCATGGATCCCATCCCGAACCTCTCCATGTCAAAGCGTGAGGTCATAACCGGTGGCATCTCAATTGCACCACAGCCAGTGCAGAAGTGAACCATCCAGAGGGACCTCTTTGAAGCCCATCGGGCTATTTTGCTCCATTTCTCCTTAATCTCTTCCGCCATCTCACCACCTCTATATGTAAAGGAAGTAGATCCACATGAGGGCCAGTATCGCCAGCGCAGTATCATAGCTCCAGTAGAACTTCAGGGCCTGCTCTATTCTGAATCTGGGAAATACTGTGTTTATAAGGACTGATATGATGAAGACAGCGAGGATTAGGAGGAACCAGACCACGAGATTCACCGCATATGCAACCGCCCCGTACGTGGCAGGGTCAAGAACAACAGCACCGCCCAGAAAGAGGTCCACGAAAAGGGTGGTCTCCACTACTATGGAGGTTGCCTTGTAGAGCATCAGGGTTCCAAGGTATTTTCCACCGAACTCAACCATGGGCCCACTCGCGATCTCATGCGGGGCAATTGGTATGTCAAAGGGCTTCTCCATGAGCATCCCCTGAAGCGCCATGTCCGCCACAAGGGCACCGATGAGAAGTGGAGGAACAAGAATTGCCCACCTCATGTGGGATTGACTGGCAACAATGGTGGCGATAGATGTGGTGTCGTAGTATATCATGACCGCCAGGACTGCGATTATGAAGGGGAGTTCATAGGAGAACATCATAACCAGCGCCCTCATAACCCCTATCCCCGCATTGGGGTTGCCAGAGGCCCCCGCCCCAAGGGCGAAGCCCAGAGCGGGTATTGCCAGGAGGTAGAGGACTAAGAAGAGATCTCCATGAATACTCAGCAGTTTTATTCCGCCTATGGGAAGGAACAGGAGGGTCAGAAGTATCCCGGAGATGGAGAAGAGTAGCGCCAGATCAAATATCCATCCGTGGGATATGTTGGTCTTCTTCGTCAGGAGTTTTATTATGTCTATGTAGCTCTGATAGACCGGTGGGCCAACCCTGTTGTGCACCCTCGCCACAACCTTCCTTGCAATCCCCATGAAGAGTATTCCGGTTAGAACTCCAAGGGCTGCCAGGAGTACTCCTTCTACAAGAAGGGCCAGGATTGAAGAGAAGTCTACCATGTCAACCACCACCCTATAAGAAGGAGGCCTGCCAGAACAAGGTATATCATGTTGGACACTGTGGTCTTGAAGAGCCGCCGTAAGCCATCACCCACACCCTCAAGGCCCACCTCAATGTGGTGATAGAACCTCTCTGCCCCGTGGGCGAAATAGGGCTGAAAGAGGTCCTCAACAGGTTTATAGTACCTTGTGGCTGCGTGCAGGCTCAGCCCCTCGTGGACCTCCGGGATCTCCCCGGAGAGATAATTGTCGTAGTGGCTTACAACCCTGTGGGGCCTTGAAACGTAGATTATAAAGGCGACCATGAGACCACCCATGAGGGCGAAGATAACAGCCAGGGTGTTGTAGGAGGAGAGGGATGTGGTTATGGCGAAATCGGTGTGGGAGACGCCCTCAAGGCCGTAGTAGGCGAAGATCTCACCGAAAACATCCATAAGCTTTCCGGGGAAGATGAGGAATATGACAAGGGGCATCACCAGTATCCACATGGGTATGAGTTGAAGCGCCGGCGCCTCCTTAATATCGGGGTATCGCGGCTCTCCCAAGAAGACCCCGTAGAGTATCCGGAAGGAGTAGAGGAAGGCACCAACCCCGGCTATCAGCATTATTGGGGTTAAGAAGACGAACCTCTTATCCACAGTACTGACGTAGAGGAGCCATTTGGCAGCAAAACCGCTGGTTATGGGTATGGCGGCAAGGGCGAATATAGAGAATAGGGCTGCCAGAAATGTGAAGGGCATCCTGTAGGCTACCCCTCCAAGTTCACTTATCTTCCACCTCCCAGTCCTGTAATATACACTGCCAGCCGCCAGGAAAAGGACAGCCTTGAAGAAGGTGTGATTCACCGCCTGGAAGAGCGCCCCTGATAGCGCCAGGGGAGTGCCTATTCCAATGCCTATTGCTATGTAGCCCAGCTGTCCTATTGAGGAGTAAGCCAGAAGCTTTCTCAGGTCGTCCTCCATGAAGGCCAGAACAGTTCCAATGAAGGCGGAGAGCGCCCCGAAGATTGCCAGGGAGTACCCCAGGTAGGGGACACCTCTGAATGTGCCGAACCTGGTGATGACGGATACACCCACAAAGGAGTAGAAGAGGAGGAAGATACCGTAGTACCCCAGTTTGCTTAAACCTCCAGCGAGGTATGCCACAAAGGGCTCCTCTGACCTGCTGTAGGCCCTTGGGGCCCATATGTGGAGGGGCATCAGCGCCCCCTTAACCCCGAACCCTGCGGCCATGGATATGAAGGCCAGCAGTGTCAGCCTGCTTGAGGTTATGGAGGAGGAGAGGCTGCTGAAGGAGAGCGTCTCCGCCTCACTTCTCAGAACCATTATCCCGAAGAGTATGAGGTATGCTGAAAGAGCGCTGAAGGAGAAGTAGGAGGTGATGGCGGAGCGGTCCCTTCCCCTAACAACAAGAAGGAAGGCGCTCCAGGACATGACCTCCCAGAATATGAAGAAGGTCAGGAGGTCAGAGGCCAGTACAACCCCCGTGGCGCCCACAAGAGCAAGGGTCATGGAGCCGAAGAAGCCCCCGGGGGCCTTCTTGAAGTACGATATGGCGTACAGTGCTATGAAGGGAAAGATCCCCCCAACCATCGTCAGAAAGAGCCAGGATAGAGGGGTTATGGAGAAGTGAAGTGTGGCTATCTTTATGTTCACTGCGGTGCTCTTCTCAAACCCCAGGGAGATCAGGTGTTTCAGCCCGGCGGTGGGTGCCCAGTCAAAGAGCATCGCCAGGGGAACGAAGCCTGCAAGAACAGCGAAGATCCCAGAGTACCTGCTGAGACGACCGGTGGCGTATGCCAGAAGGGCGAGAAGGACCATAAGCGAAATTGCTTCCCAGATCATTCAGATCCCCCCTGAGAGAAGAGTTGTCACACCCGCTGAGACCATCTCGTAGATCACGGAGGCGAAAAGGCCGACCAGTAGTGAAACCCCCACCATCACAGTCATTGTTATAACCCTTGTGGGCTTAACCCCCCCTCTTTTCTTCATGCTAAGCCCCCTGGAGAGGAAGCGCGCTAGGTAGTACGCCTCAACAGCGGTTGTGAAGATAACCGCTGCGATTACAATCCACAGGCCCTCATCAGCGGCACCGCTCAAGAGGTACCACTTCCCCCAGAAGCCAGCAAAGGGCGGCATCCCCACAAGCCCCAAAACGGCACCAACGCTCAGGGCACCTGTGAGGGTGTACCTCATCCCACCCTGCCTGTAGACGTCGGAGGAGAGGAAGAGGGCGGATTTCACAGAGGCGTGGGAGACCATAAGGAAGACAGCCGCCACAATGCCCGCCGCACTCCCAAGGGATATTGCAATGAGGATCAGCCCCATCTGTCCGATGGAGGAGAAAGCCAGCATTCTTTTTGGATCCTTCTCAGATAGGGCGGCCACCTCACCCACTACCAGGGTTATGAGCCCGAGAACCATCGCTATGTCCATCATGACCGCCCTGGAGGAGGAGCCGTAGAAGAGGGTGATCAGGACCCTAAGTATGGCGTATATGGCGGCCTTGGACGGTCCCAGAACAAGGAATGATGAGATGTTCCCATCCGATCTACCGTAAACCCCCGGAACCCAGCCATTGAAGGGGAAGATCTCAGCCTCTACCCCTATCCCCACAATCAGGAAGGTGAAGGCCGCCGTCCTAACAGCTCCACCCATCTCCCCTATCCTGTGTGCAATGTCGTAGAGGTTCAGTGTCCTCAGTTCAGAGTATATCAGCGCTATTGAGATCAGCATGAAGGTTGAACCGACGCTCCCGAGAATCATGTATTTTATGGCTGAGCCTACAGACCTTTCATCCTTGGATGAGGCCACAAGGGCGTAGGAGGAGACCGCTGCTATCTCAAAGAAGACGAACATGTTGAAGAGGTCTCCAGTAAGGACTATGCCAGATGATGAGGCGACCCCCAGGAGGTAGAGGACCGTGAAGCGGTGGAAGGGCTCCTTATCCTTGGGGTTGAATGTGAGGTAGTTGAAGGCGGCGAAGAGGTTTATCAAGAGAACCAGTACAGCGTTCACTGCTCCAACCGCAAGGAATATTCCCACAGGTGGAGAGTAGCCAGCTATCCTCTCCGTCACCTCCCCTCCACTTCTCACCTCCATGAATAGAACGGCGGAGATTATGAGGTTGAGGAAGAGGTAGGCCGAACCGTAGAGTTTAATCGCCCCTCCCCCATACCTTCTAATAAGGGAGACGGAGAAGGCGCCAACCAGTGGAAGAACTATGAGAAGGGTGGGGTGAACTACCATCCGAAAACACCCCCTTCGTCCATTTCAAGGCTTCCCGTTCTCCTGTAATGCCGAATCGTTAGGATCATCCCCAGCGCCAGAACACTGACGCCTATGACGATTGCCGTCAGGACAAGGGCCTGTGGGAGCGGATCCACATATTTTCCATAATCCCCGTCCATGATGGGAGCTGTTCCCCCGGGGAGGTATCCCACGGTTACTATGAGGAGATTCACCCCCACATCCATTATGTCCAAGGAGATCAGGAGTTTCAAAAGGTTCTTCTTGGACATTATACCGTAGAGCCCTATTGATATGAGGCCAGCGCTCAGGATTAAGAAGGGTGTTATCTCCATCACTCCTCACCCCCTTTCATGTGAGAGACGATGGCAGAGAGTTCTGAGCCAACCTTGAACCCTATTGCGATGTATATCAGCGGTATTATCCCGGCGCTGAGGAGGGTTCCAGCGACGCCCTTGGGAAGGTAGTTCTCAAGGAAGGTGAGCCCCATGATGAGGGAGATGAGTCCGATCACGGCGAATGCCAGCCCTGAGAAGGCCTCAACCACCGAAACCTTCTTCTCCCTGAGCTGGAACCTGGGGTACGCCACCAGCATCAGTACGAATCCCGTTGCTATTACCGCACCGCCGGGAAAGCCTCCCCCCGGGGTCAGGTGCCCGTGGACGAATATGTAGGCACCAACAAGGAGGATGAATGGGAGGACAAGCCCCACCCCTGTTGACGCCATGAAATTGGGTTCTTTTTTCTTCTCCTTCTCACCCTTGCTCCTCTGGGTTGAGAGTAGGAACGCCACACCCGTTGCAGCGGTGAAGAGAACAGTGACCTCCCCCAGCGTATCAAAACCTCTGTAGAGTACCACAATGGAGGTCACAATGTTCTGCGAACCGGTTTCCTCCTCCCCCCTCTCCACGTAGTGGTCTGGGACGCTCTCGTTAGCCTCCCTCCCGGAGAGTGGTGAGTAGTAGTTGTACCTCTCATCTCTGTAGTCCCCAGGGATTGGAGCCTTCAGAAGTACTCCGAAGAGATAGGCGAAGATAAGGAGTGCCAGCAGAGCCGATACTGCCCGTCTCATTTCTCCCACCTTGTTGTATTTTTAAGGGCGTAGACAAATATGGCCAGAACAAGTCCCGCACCTATAGAGGCCTGGGTGATGGCCACGTCAGGGGCGTGCAGAAGGAGAAAGACTATGGATGCGAAGAGGCCCACAACACCGCTTATCACAACGCTGGAGAGAAGGTCCTTGGTTTCAATGGCGTAAACTGCGGACAAGAGAACTGTTATCACAAGCACCCATATGGTCACAGTCAGAGGATCTACCACTTCTTCACCCCCTTGCACTCGTCTATAACAGTCTTGTCCGTGAGCTTCACACCGCTGCGGTAGGAGGCTCTGGCCAGGGCGCTTGCGCCTATCGGTGATGTGATCAATATGAACATAGCGATGATGAAGCACTTCACCAACCACAGAGGTTCTATGAAGCCAACACCTATCACAAAGGAGACGAGGCCCAGAGTGGTTGTTTTCGTGGAGGCCTGCATTCTGTTGTAGACATCTGGCATTCTGAAGAGCCCCAGTGCCCCAAGGAAGAAGAAGACGCCACCCACTGTAAGCAGGAAATAACCAATGAAATCCAGCACACTCCCTATCATATCCCTCCCTCCAGATATCTTGCTGCTGCGATAACACCTGCAAAGGAGAGGATGGCGTAAACAAGTGCAACGTCCAGGTAGATGAACCTGCCGGAGAGAAGGGCTATTAGAACAATGGTGGCTGTTGTCATGTTAGTTATGGCGTCCAGGGCAACCACTCTGTCGGAGGCGGTGGGTCCTTTAAGGAGGCGGTAGAGGGTCAGAAATATTGCAGCCCCCACAATCACCTCAACTGCCAGATATATTATATCGCTCATCCGAAGACCTCCTTGAGGTGCCTCTCAAAGGCCCCCTTGATTTCCTTCCCCCTCTCCTCCCGGGTACCCTCCTTCACGTAGACCCAGTGAATGTACATCTCGTCTCCCATGACGTTTAATGTCAGCGTCCCCGGGGTGAGAGTGATGGAGTTTGAGAGGAAGAGCTTTCCGGTGGAGGACTTAAGGGAGGTCTTTATTCTGACGATCCCGGGGCGTATGGGGAGGCGGGGGGAGATTACAATCCTGGCCATCTGAAGATTTGCCTTTATTATGGCTACAACAAGGGTCAGGAAGTAGGCGAAGAGGTGCACGACCCCCTTTGCGCCCATCCTCTTTGAGGGCTCCTCTACCCTCATATATCTCACAGAGATAATTCCGATCCCTATGCTGATTATAAGGCCGATGGCAGCCTCCTGAAGGTAGGCTCTGAGGCTCACCCCTGGTGAATAGGTCAGGCCAAGCCATATGATGAAGGATAGAGTGCCTACGAGGGCTGGTGAGGCCCCATACCCACTGGCATCTGACTGTGAGGGGGACATGTTGCGGGAATTGGAAAAATGGTATTTATTTTTTATCACTACTAAATGCGACTTTTGAAGCAAAGTTGACAGTAATACAAAATAATCCTATAAACCTGCCAAAAAGAAAAAATAATGGGTGTTTATGGTCTTTGTAGATAGGGCCCTCTGAGCAATTCATGCAATTTCCTGAGGCTGGGCTCCCTCCTCACTAACCTCCTCCTCTCCCCTCTCAGCCCTCAGGTAGTCCTCCAGCCAGTAGGCGTTGGGGTTCCTCCTGAAGACCATCAGTTTCCCGTACATGCTCTCGTCCACAGCGCTCATGTACTTCATGTAGATGTGCGTATCCGTCATCCCGACGATCTCTATCTTCCCTGTGGTGTGGGACATTATGAACCTTGCCCTCTTTGCAAGACCAGAGCAGTTCTTCTTGGTCTCCTCCAGAATCTCAAGTCCTCTCTCAATGGGAACAGCGAAGTACTTGTTTCCAACTGTTGGCCTGCACTGGAAGACGTAGTAGGGTGGAACGCCGATGAATGAAAGCTTTCTGAAGAGCGCTGTTAGGACCTCAACGCTGTCGTTAAGACCCCTTATTAAGGGGGTCTGGTTCGCCAGTATCGCACCAGCCTTCTGAAGGAGGTTCAGGGCCTTGATGGCCTGGGGGGTTAGCTCCTTCGGGTGGTTTATGTCCGTTATCACGTAGATCTTCTTCTCATCCGTGCTGTACCTGCTTATCATCTCAAGAAGAGATGGGTCCTCAATTATCCTGTAGGGGTTATAGACAGGGACCTTCGTACCAATCCTTATTATCTGGATATGGTCCACTTCCCTGATCCTCTTTATCATGTACTCAAGCCTCTCTGTTGAGAGAACCATGGGGTCTCCGCCGGAGAGGAGTACATTTGTAACCTCCTTGTGCTTCTTCAGATAATCAATGAGCTGGGGGAAGTTTCTGACGAACTCCATGTACTCCTTCATGAAGATCCTCTTTCTGAAGCAGAACCTGCATATTCCCGCACATACGTTGCTCGCCAGGATAAGAACTGTCTGGGGGTACTTGTGTTCAACCCCAGGCATTACGGTGTAGTTCTTCTCGTTTGAGGGGTCAATATACCCCCAAGGCTCAAGCTCGTGCTCATGCGGGATGACGATCTTCCTTATCGGGTCATCCGGATCATCCCAATTAATCAGGCTCAGGTAATAATCAGTGGCCCTGAACCTGTAAACCTTCTCCACTTTTCTCAGTTTCTTTTTCATCTCTTCAGAGAGATGGGGTACATTATCCAAACTTGTTATGTACTTGTAAGGCACCACTACCACCCCCAAAAGGATTTTTTTTAAGAAGAGAGAACAACATAACTAAAGAGCTGCCGTTCTCTCCGCTGCATTTTCTATGAAACTGCTTCTATATAAAGGTTTCTCCCGGGCCCTCCAGAGTTCCTCCTTCTTTGCGATTCTACCAAACCTATATCTTCCAGTATTTCCCGTGCTCCTCCTTAAGCCTTTTTACCCTTCCCCCATCCCCGGGGTCTGAGACGTCGCTGTATCTGTATTCTGCCTCCTCCCCCCTTCCGGTGAGGTGAAGGGCCAGCCCTCTGAAGACCTCAGCAAGGGCGTCCAGGTTATATCCCCCCTCCAGCATGTACGATATCCTCCCCTCAGAAAGATCATCTGCGGCCTCTTTCAATTTAAGGAGAAGTTCAACGTAGGCGGGGGAGGAGAGGGTTAGAGACGCCAGAGGATCCATGTAATGCGCGTCCAGACCAAGGCTTACAAGAAGTGCCCCGGGGGAGAACTCTCTTAAGATTGGCAGTATGATCTCATCCATGAGCATCCTAAAGGTACCATCTCCGTGGCCAGAGTACAGTGGAAGGTTAACTGTATAGCCCTCTCCATCACCTCTTCCCACCTCCTCCAGTGGGCCTGTACCCGGGTATATCCCCCACTGGTGGGTGGAGATGTAAAGTACTGTCGGGTCGGAAAGAAAGATGTCGTGAGTTCCATTTCCATGGTGCACATCAACGTCAACAATGGCAACCCTCTTCACCCCCCTCTCCATTTGTAGCGCCCGTGCAGCAACAGCTATGTTGTTGAAGTAGCAGAAGCCACCGTTGTAGTCCCTCCCTGCATGATGCCCCGGGGGCCTCAGCAGGGCCAGAGTTGGCTCCTTTTTATCATAGGTGTGGAGTGCAGCCGCAACAGCACCCCCTGACGCCAGAAGTGCTATCTCATACGTCCTCTCGTCGTGGTAGGTGTCCGGGTCCATCCACCCCACACCAAATTCCCTTATCCTGGCGATGTGCCCCTCAGAATGAACCTCCTTCAGATGCCTCAAATCCACTGCACCCGGAGTGAGAAGGTGTTCCTCCCAGATTGACACACCCTTAAGTGCCTCTCTTATGGAGACAAGCCTCTCGGGTCTCTCCGGATGGTATCCTGCGTGGCGGTGCTTGAGGTACTCCTCGCTGTATACTATCTTCATTCCTTGATCACCCCTGTTCTACCACACCTCGGGCACCGGAAGCGGTAGGGCGGGGTGTAGTCCTCGGGGATGGGTATGTTGTACCCGCACTTGCACGTGACGTAGAAGTAATCCTTCTCTTCCTCCTCTTCCTCCTCCCATATCACCTCGTCCTCCTCCACGGGAACAAGGTCCCATATCGGGACCTCCTCCTCTCTCCTCCTGCTGGGACGCCTCTCCTCCACCTCCTCCGGCGCCTCTCTCTCAACCACAAAGGGCGACGGTCTCTCCTCTTCCTCTTCTTCCGCTCTCCTCTCCCTCCTTACCATGAAGGGGGTCTCCTCAATCTCCTCTTCTTCCTCAATGTACTCCTCGCTGGCAAACCCTGTCATAAGGTCCTTCTCATATGCGCTCATCGGTCGCTCCTCAGAAACAGGCATCTTCTCCAGCTTCTCCTTCACCTTATAGAGGCTCTCCTTGACCTCCTCCTCTTTGATCTTCTCCTCTTTTTCTCGCTCCTTTCTCCTTCTAACCTCCTCCAGTCTCATCTCCGCCTCTTCCCTTCTCTTCTTCCTGATGGTGTACTGCATCCAGACAATGATCATTGCCAGGAAGATTATCCCAAAAACTATGAACAGCTGTCCAGCAGGGCCTATCTCCTCCCAGAATCCCTTCTTTTCCCCTTCCCCTGAGACCGTTGGGGCCTTGTTTGCTACCTGGAATGACGCATTTGAGAGGTCATAGGAGGTAAGGCCGTCCTCGTCTGTTGCCACAGCCTTGAGCAGGTAATATGACCCGTCTGGATTCTGTTTGGTGTTCCAGTTGAGGGTGAAAATGGTGGTGTTATCCACCCTTCCGGCGGTGCCCAGATATATCTCCCTTCCCGTTGGGGTGACCAGATACACCTCTACCACAACCCTGTCCAGCGGGCCATCATCTGTTACTTGGATCCTGACGGTCACAACACCCTTCAGGGTCACGTTTCCGTCGGGGTAGAGAACCAGTACCTCAGGGGGATAGTGGTTCTGGACGTGGATCACAATTATGTCCTCTGCGGTAAGATTCGTTCCGTCTCTTATTGCCGCCTTAAGGAAGTAGACTCCGTTTGAAACAGCGGTGAAGTTGTAGTCAAGGCGGTAAACTCCCTCATAGAGTATGCCCATACCAAGGTCACTCCAGACCACCCCATCCTGGGAGAGATAGAAGTGCATGCTTGTAGGTATAATATTGCTGTCCTTATCGGTGACCGAAGCTTTGAGGGCGGTCAGGCCATCAACGGTGGAGTTGGGTGCAGGGGAGATTATCCTGATCACAGGGGAGTATACGTTGATTATTCTGATCGTCCCGTTAAGATAGACCTCCGAGGTTGAGCCGTTAATGTCGGAGACCTCGGCCCTTACAGAATACTCCCCGTTGGGGAAGTCCGAGGTGTTGTACCTCCCTTCAAATATGAAGTCTTTGTAGGTGTAAGAGGAGAAGTTTATGGGCAGCCAGAATGTGAAGTTGTCCCCTAGGTAAACCTTTACCCCTTCGGGAATGAAGTTGTTATCCCTGTCCGTTATGAAGAGCCGGATTGTGCTCTCTCTGGAGAGAGTAATCCCCGGGGTGGGGTACAGAATGTGTACGACAGGTGGATAGGTATTGTCAATGGTTATGTTCCCCGGGGTTGTGTACTCATCGCTCAGACCGTACTCGTTTGTCACGTTAGCCCGGAAGAAATAATCCCCATCGTCCACGGTGGTTGTGTCAAAGTGAATGATGTAGAGATTGGGGTTTATGATGGAGGACTCATTGGTGGCACCTATGAATGTCCAGTTCTCCCCATCCGGGCTTATGTACGCCTTCACCCCCGGGGGTAGGATCTCCCCATCCTCGTTGTACATCAGTATGCGTATACTCACCACACCTGAGAGCTTCTCACCGCCGAAGGGGTAGTCAATGGTGATTCTGGGCGGGTGCGGGTTGAAAATCCTCACCCTTCCGGTGTAATCGCAGGAGGTGTGGCCGTAGCGGTCCGTTATGTTCGCCATGAAGTACCAGTATCCGTTCTCAATGAGGTGTGTGTTGAGAGGGATCTCAAACCTTCCAGATCCGTTCACTGTGGTGTTGGTGACCTCACTCCAGCTCATGTTGTCCTGGGAGATGTGAACCCTAAGGAGTGCTCCTGATATATCACCATCGGGGTCCTCCACAACAGCCACTATGGTGTAGTTCCCTGAGAGGGTCTCCCCAGCACCCGGTTTTTTAAGTTCTATTGATGGTGGGAGAGGGGTGCGGGAGAAGAGAGAGATAAAGGTTGACTCGTCCCTCTCCGGAACAACCTTTGAGAAGCCTATCACATCAGTGTATCCATCCCCGTTCACATCACCCACCTGGTAGAGCCTTCTTCCGAACTCCACACCTGGGTAGGGTCCAGGAAGGAGATAGTCAGGGCTGGTCAGTACCACCCTGCCTCTGAGGTTTTCAGAAAGGATTCCAACGACCTCCCCCGCCTCGGTGAGTCCATCCGGTGAGGCGGTGGGGCATCCAAGAAGGAGAAGGGAGGTGTTAAAGTACCCCTCAGCGGGGATCACGCATCCGCTGAGACCCACTGGGTGAGAGGTTGATGAGACCACCCTTGCGTCTGCGGGATACGTTGAGAGGTCAATCCTGCTCTCATTTCTGATTCCTTCTCGTCCTCCGTATATGACCACTGCCCCTGTGGAGGGGGAGAGGAATACAGTATCAGAAACGCCGTCGCCGTTTATCTCTCCGAAGAATGATGTGAAGTTTCCGATGTAACTCATTCCTCCCAAAGTGATTGGAATTATGAGCGGGTGCAGGTTTGTGTATTTAAGGGAGATGTTGTCAAAGGCCACTGCCAGGTATTCACCGAAGGTTGTCCACTTAGTGATCTTTCCTCCCAGGTCAAGGTAGTAATCCCCCGGGGAGGTGAGGAAGGATACGATCTCCTGGCGGAAGTGTCCACCCCCGCTCTGCGGGGCGTTGTTCTCATCCCTCAAGGTGAATATCTCCTCCGTTGAGTCCCCTCCCCCGTCCCCATCACTGTTTGACCCCAGATAGTGCTGTTCAAGGGAATTGGAAACCCTTCCCTTAATCCACCATCTCTCGTCGGACTCAAACCCATAATCCCAGTAGTAGTAGTCAAGTTCAAGCATTGCTGAGACAAGCCCTATGCTCTCTCCGGAATCCAGAGTGAACTCCACTCCTATGGCGCCGGAGCACTCCCCACCTGATGAGCTTCCACCGCCGATCTCCATGGCAGCCATGTTTATGGCCTGGATGGTGCGGTTCACGTTGCTTAAGCTCTCAGTCTCGTTGGGCATGTATCTGACAGCGGTCTCGGTCCCACCGTAGGGGCCAGGTGGCGTGGCGGTATCCCAGCCGTCATCATCGCCACTGAGGCCGAAGGTGTTCCCCGTGGAGTTCCACCCGCCGGTGAAGTCCACAACCCCGTCCCCATCGTTGTCCCAGAGGTTCTCATACCGGGTGGTGACGTTGTAGAATACAACCATGATCTCCGTCAGATTGCCCATGATGAACTCATCTCTACCGTCCCCATCCAGATCCCCCGCAGGGGAGATATAGATCCCCAGCCTCTCCCCAGAGGCGCCCCGAAAGATGTAGTCGTAGGTTAGGTCCTGTACCCCCTCCCTGCTGAGAAGCAGCCTCACCTCCCCCCTGCCGTACACTGCTGATGGGAGGGCCAGGGCGTAGTCATCTGTGCCGTCCCCGTTGAAATCACCTATATCGGTGAGGGAGTAGCCGTATGTGGGGTCAGGGTATATAGTGTCCACCACAGTCTCACCCTCTATTGAGAACTGCCTTCCTGGTATGGTGGGTTTCATATCTCTTCTGTCAATCATGTATATGTCAACGTATCCGTCACTCTTTCTCATTCCAACCAGGATGTCGGTGAGACCATCTGAGTTGAAATCCCCAGCGACCATCTCTTCCCCCAGCCTGCCGTTGTCCTCAAATCCGTGGAAGGAGACGTAGGCACCTTCCCTTCTAACCTTTGAGGTGTTGAAGCCCACCTCACCGAAGAAGATGTAGACAGCGCCTCCGTTGGTGGCTATCAGGTCATCACCCACATCCGACACGGCAAAGTCGGCGATCCCATCGGAGTCCACATCCCCTAGGGGAATGACCTTATACCCAAAGTTGAAAACCCTCCAGCTCTCCTGCCGAAATCCGTCAGTGTTGAAGGGCACCCCTCCGGAGGGGGGAAGAAGCAGACTCACAGAGGCCAGCGTTAGACAAAAGAGGAGCGCAGATGCCTTTCTCATGTACCCACCTCATGTCTGGACACTTTCCATTAACTTAACAATGGTATAAAAACTTTCATTAACGGTGTGCTTTATCCCCCAAACAGGTGGTTCAATTGAAGGACTATATACTGCTGGTGGTGGACTATCAGGACAAACTGTTCAACAAGATAGCCAACAGAGAGCTTCTCACGAAGAGGGCCCGGCTGATGATCAGGTTTGCAAGAGAGGTGGGCATTCCGATACTCTGGACAGAGCATTACCCGAAGGGTTTAGGCCACACAGTGCCTGAGATAGCAGAGGTGCTTGAAGGGGTGGAGATTATTGAAAAAAGGAGTTTTTCATGTTTCGGGGAGGAGGAGTTTCAGAGGAGGATCAGGGAGGTGGCGGAGAAGAACGCTGAAGATGGGGGTCTTAGGTGGCCCAATGTGATTATTATGGGAATTGAGACACACATATGCATTGAGCAGACCGCCTTTGACTCTGCGAAGATGGGTTATCCCACAATCGTTCTGGCGGATTGTGTTGGATCAAGGAACGAGGTAGACCACGAGGTATCACTTCATCGCCTGAGGACACTGGCCTCCGGGGAGGGCCTCTACTCAAGACCCCTCCCCATAGAGATAACAACCTCGGAGGCTCTGATTTACAGGCTTCTCAGAAGAGGGGAGGGGGAGACCTTCAAGAGGGTGCTTCAGATCCTGAAGGAAGAGGGCTTATGAGAACTTCTTCAGAAACTCATCCGCCTCTGGAAGCCCCCCCTGGCCTATGATGAAGCCGTCGTACTGCTCCCTGGGAGTTATCTCCCCCGCTATCGGGGTGAGCATCATCCGTATGATCTCCTTTCTGTCATCTGTCTGGCCGAGAACCCACCCCAGTTTTACATAGGCCACCTCAGGTAGCATGTTCTGTCCTGGTATTACCCCTGCGGCGAGAAGGTCTCTTCCCGTGTCGTAGACGTACATCTGAACGTATCCCCAGAGGGTCTGAACAGTCATGAAAACTGTGATGCCCTCCTCATACGCCCTTCTCAACGGTTCGTAGAGGGGCTTGTTTACATGCCCGAGCCCTGTGCCGGCTATCACTATCCCCCTGTAGCCGTTGTCTATCAAACTCTCTATTATGTCCGGGTGCATGTTGGGGTAGTAGTAAACCAGAGCCACACGCTCCTCAAAGGCGGTGTTTATTATGACGTCCCTCTCTTTTCTCCTTCTCCTGTAATCCTTTCTTAACGGGTAAACCCCATCCCTTGTGACCTTCGCTATGGGAATGTCCCCTATGGTCTTGAAGGTGTTCCTGACTGAGGAGTGCATCTTTCTGACACGTGTCCCCCTGTGGAGGAAGGAATATTTGTCCGAAGTGGTCCCGAACATGCAGACAACTACCTCCGCTATGTCGCTCTTGGCAGCCGCTGTCACCGCGTGGATAAGGTTCAGGGCAGCGTCGGATGATGGCCGGTCTGAGGAGCGCTGGGAGCCAACCATGACTATGGGTATGGGGGGGTTCTGGACCATGAAGGAGAGGGCGGCGGCTGTGTGGTGCATTGTATCTGTGCCGTGGCCTATAACTATCCCGTCCTTGCCCTCCTCTATCTCCTTCCCGATGTTCTCTGCGGTGATCCTCCACTGCTTCGGTCCCATGTTCTCGGAGAAGACACCGAAGAGCTTCCTTGTGGTTATGTTGGCTATGTCAGCGAGCTCCGGTACTGCTCCGTAAAGCTCCCCGGGGGTGAATGCAGGAATCACAGCCCCGGTTCTGTAGTCAAGGCGTGAGGCAATGGTGCCGCCGGTGCCCAACAGTATGACGTTGGGGAGCTGGGGGTCGTAGGGAAACTCCTTCTCCGGGATCCTGTAATTGGCTTTTTTAACCCCAACCTCCTCTATGGACTTCACCCTCTCTGCAGCTATGCCTATGTTGTAGCCAGTCAATAGTTTTATCACAATATGGGAGTCGTCCCCGGCAGAGCGCGGGAGGAGAATCCCTTCGTAGTCCCTAGTGTCCGTGTGGACGATCACATGGCTCCATACTGCCACCTCATTGGCCAGGAGTACCTCCTTGGCCGGGCCCCTGTACCCCTGGTACTGCTCCTCATTGGACATATGGGGCAACCTAACGGAAAGGTGTAAAAAAAGATTTTTATTGGATAGGTGATGAACTGCGGGAGCGGGATCGTATAAACTTCCCCTCACTCCCAGAAATGATATGAACGGTTCACCCCCCCTGGGAAGATTTATAAAGATGTGGTAGAATTTGCTTTTTGACGCTTTGGGGGAGGTGCTTGGGGGGAGACCCCGGGGGGAATAGAGCAAAGATCACGCCTGTGATTGCGGAGAGATATGTTTGGTCGCATAGGAGATGAAAAATGATGGGCCCCAGATTGTGGAATAAGGATGAAGAACGAGCATTCTTTAGAAAAACACTTGAAATTGCGACTCCGGAACAGCTCTTTTATTTAACAGATGACGGCAGATTCTTAGCCTACTGGCCAAAGAAATATAAAGGGAAGAAAACCACCCTTCAAAGTAGGAATGCCTTTATTGGAAGCTATACTGAAAAATGGGTTAAGGATCTGCTCACACCTCTTGCAAGAGAATTTGAGGCCTATGCTATTCACAACGTAGTAAGTGATGAGATCGGACTTGGTGAACGTTCTCCTGCTGATGTGGCGATAGTTAAAACCCCAAAAAGGGAACAGAAACCTGAAGGCATCCTACTTTTGGTTGAGGTGAAGATGTCTATCGTATGGAACTGGGAATACCATCCAGAAAGCGGGAAGTTGGATTGCACTGGAGATTTTACAACACATCAAGGTAATCCGGGCTTACTGCGCTCTGATACAATGCTGAAGGCTATAGGAAAAAGCATCAATATAAGGGTTTCAGGATATCAATCTTCCAAAATTCCTATCATAATTATTGGAAACACCCCAATAACGAAGACATACTACAGGAAGGTGGATTTTCTCAAAAAAGCAGGGATTATCCAGGGATTTTATTCAGTAAACCCAGCCCCATTAGACGGGACAAATGGGAATGACATTAAAAGCACCCAGTACGGTGGATTTTTAAGAGTAGACGTGGTTGAGGAGTTGTACGATTCTATTAGGACTTTAGTAAGTGAAAAGAATGAATTCTTTTCTTCAATGTTTTCAAAAGCAGAACTTGGAAGGCTAATAGAAATTGCAGATGAAGAGCCCACATATGAAAAGAAGGCTGAAAGATTCTTAACACTATTGAGAGGTATCTAAAATGAGTAAAAAAAGAAGGGGAACAAAAACGAGCGAGTTTGGCGTTCCAGGAAGAATAAACCACGATTCCAGCAGGTTTTATTCAAGCAGATTATATGAGGGTTTTCCCACAGAAAAGAAGGTTAAATATGTAGAAAACAGGATGCCAGAGGAGTGCTTAAATAAGATTTTTTGCAAGAGCAGTGAAAATATGGAAGAATTACCAGATAACAGTGTTCATCTGATGGTTACTTCACCCCCATATAATGTTGGTAAAGAGTATGACCAGAATCTCACGTTCACGGAGTACAGGGAATTTCTCAAAAGGGTATGGAAAGAGGTATACAGGGTTTTGGTTCCAGGTGGGAGAGCGTGCATAAACATAGCGAACCTTGGAAGAAAGCCATATATTCCTTTGCACTCCTATATTATTGAGGACATGCTGGGGATTGGATTCTTAATGAGGGGCGAGATTATTTGGAACAAAGATGCAAGTGCCAGTCCGTCCACTGCATGGGGAAGTTGGCTCTCTGCTAAGAATCCTATATTGAGGGACATACACGAATACATACTTGTATTCTCCAAGGAGACCTTTAAGAGGGAGAATCCTGAGAAAAGAGAGAGTACAATATCAAAAGAAGAGTTTTTGGAGTTTACCAAAAGTGTGTGGACATTCCCGGCAGTATCAGCTAAAAAGATCGGCCATCCCGCACCCTTCCCTGTGGAGCTACCATACAGGTGCATTCAGCTATACACTTTCAGAGGAGAGGTGGTCTTAGATCCTTTCATTGGAAGTGGGCAAACAGCGATAGCAGCTGTAAAAACAGACAGGTATTTTGTGGGATATGAAATAAATAAGGACTATGTTGCGCTAGCTGAGAAAAGAATAAAATCATTCATATCGGAATTTAAGTCCCCAAAGCTTTTTGATTACATTGAGGAGGAGAAAGTAAATGTGCGTGACATCACATGACAGGCAGTTTTCCGGCTTTGCTAAGCTTCACCAAGAGGTACTCCATTAACCTTTTTTCTGAGGTCCCTATATCCAGTCCCCTTTCCATCAATGAGAAAGTTTTATTTCACCCTTAGTCCATACTCATACGTATGGAGGCCTCTCTCCACCCGACAGTGATATGTAGAAGTCCTTCTTCTTCTCCGTTATTAGCTGAAGAGCCAACACATCCGATTCTGACGTGGGGCAGGCCGCCGTTGGGATTGTTTTCTTCTGTAGGCGTCTTTCCTACCTCCCCCACCCACCACTCCATCCCATTCTACACAGATCCCAGCAGGATGGACACGGATGAGGACGGGGTAACAGACTATATAGAGCTTCAGGGGTGGGACGTTATTGTAATCCATGAGAGGCGGGGAGAAGTAATGGAGGATCGTTGTAAATATGGGGTCTGGTCATTACCAGTTAGATATGACAGCGAGGGAGACGGAGCGAGTGACGAGATAGAGTGGAAGTTCCACGGAGATCCAGGGTCATCTGACAGCGATAAGGATGGGATACCGGACAGGGATGAGCCTGGACCTAATTTAACGATGGTGGAGGGGACACCGCCGGTAATACTTGACAAGAAGGGTAGGGATTCGGGAGATGAGAAGTATTCAGGAGCGTACATAAAGACGAAGGTGAAGGTGAACGTGAAGTTCAAGTTGCTTGGAGGAGTATCGATAAAGGGGAAGATAGTGGTGATATTCTGGGTTAGGGACAATGGGGGGTTGGACAAGGCGGTGATATGGGTACAGACAGGGGGCAGCAGGGAGATATATTTTGGTGGAGTGAAGTATGCGAAGGTTGAGGAAGAGTTTGAGATAGGAGACATACTGAGATTGATTCACGGAGGATACGACGTAAGAGTAAATGTCACAGACATAAATGGAAACTGGGCAACTGGGAAGACGCATATAGACAGTGCATTACAAACGTTAAAGAAGGGATTATCAGCATTACTGGACATGATAGTAGCAGCGTTGAAAGTGATTGCAAAAGTTGCTAGTATGCTGTTAGATATCGTGGGAAAGATAATAAAAAAGATTCTGAAACCAATTTTGAAGCCAATTGAGAAAGCATATAATGCCTGGAGAGAGCATATATGTT
>JAGHBW010000147.1 GCA_021160765.1 Thermoplasmata archaeon | reverse complement strand
CTCCAAAAGTGTTTTGTAAACCCACCGGGAGAAATAATGGCGCACCTCCTCTTCAGTAAACGGCGGCGGGAGGGTGTTCCTCTGAAATATGTTAACCTGCTGGAAGAACTCATCCTTCGGGGGGAAAAGAAGGACTACAACCCCTCCACCACGGATCAATCCAACTGCCCGACCCAGGTCATTTGGTACAAGGTTCTCCGTGAGGTCCATTATGAGATTGGGATATGTTCTACCAAGAATCTTCTCCGTCTCTTTATGTGGGAGGTGTGTAAAACCCCTCTCCAGCCTTATCCCTGGAAGGTCCCCCTCTGCAGAGAGAACCAAACCACCTTCAGAGCGCTCAAGAAGAAACTCAAGGGTCCACATTAGGGGTTTCTCCCTCTCACCGAAGTGAGCCAGAAGCCTTCTCTGATAACTTCTCTCTGCCTCCTCTTTCAGTTTCAACAAGAGCTTCTTGAAGTTCTCTTCGCTGAGCATTCACATCCCTATCCCCTAAACAAATTATATAGTTTTTTTGAAGAGCCCCTTTTTAAGAAGGGAATGCACAGCACAGCAGGCTCTAACCACTTTAACAGAATAGCCCCTACGCAGAAGCTCTTCCCCTGTACGGGGATGGGGTGTGGCGATCCCAGATGCTCCCCTCTCCACAGCCTCAATTTCTATTCCCCTATGCTCCCGGGGCCTCATGCACCCCAGAAGTACATCCGTGTCCTTCATCACTCTCCTTGAACGTTCAATTAGCCACAAAATCCGATTTTTCTCCGCTGGTGGACAGGATTCAAAGGGAGTTCCCCTAGTTGGCATGAATCCAAGAAAAACCAGCGACCGTGGTGGTTCTTCTGTGAGAAACTGAAGCGCCTCTTCCTCACCGGAATCCTTCCCGCAGTTAAGTCCCACGGTTATGTGTGGCACAACCTCCACTCCAAGCTCCCTCCACATCCTGTAGGCGGAGAAGTAATCCTCTGGGGTCTTTTTTAGGCCAAAAACCTCCCTTATTGCTCCTGCAGAACCGACAATGTCCAGTGAGACTACATCAACACCCGCAGAGGCGAACTCCTCTGCAGTTTTTTCCTTCATCAGCCCCGGGTGAAGGTTGATGATAAGGTTTGTGTTGTCCTTGATCCACCGCACCGCTCTGAGGTGACCCTCCTTAAACATGACAGCACCAAGGGGGGAGGAGCCGCCTGAAAGAAGGAGACCAGCCCCCCCAGCCCTCTCCACCTCTGAAGCTATCTTCAGAAGGTCATCTCCCGTCTTCGCAGGGAGCATTCCTTTGAGGTATTTCGCGGAACAGTGCTTGCACTTAAGGGAGCAGAACTCACCTGTCACTGATACTGGGGGGAAGTCAACACCCGGCTTGTATAGGTAAATCTCCCTCAACACCTCACCCCTTCATCTCCTCCGCCTTCTGAAGAAGCCATTCAGGTATGTCAGAAGGTTGGAAGTCGCGGTTAATGCAGGCATAAGTGATGCGTCCTTCAGCGAGTGTCTCCCCGGAGCGTAAGAAGGAGAAAGAAAATGTAACCCGTCTCCTTGTGGTCTCCTCCAGCCTAACACCAAGATCAATAAGATCATCGTATTTCCCGGGGGAGAGGTATTCAATCTCAAGGCTCTTCACCGCGAAGAGAACCCCCTTCTCGCGGAGGGAGGAGAGAGAGAGCCCTATCTCTCTCATGTATTCCGTTACAGCATCCTCAATCCACCTCATATAAGAGGCGAAATAAACCACACCGGCGAAATCTGTATCGTAGACCATCACCCTCTTCCTCAGTGGAACCCAGTATTCGCCTATTTTATCCAAGAGGTCACCCCCCTGGAGAGGGATTGCCTGATGTCTAAAAACGTTTTTGTTTCCCTCCCCTCCTCAAAACTATATACCATGTCTCTTATCTGGTAGAGTGCCGAAGGTGATCCCATGTATGATCCAAGGATGATGAAGCTGGCTGACGTTCTAGTGGGCTATTCCACAGGGCTAAAAGAAGGTGAGACTATATACGTTGAGGCGTTTGACATCCCGGAGGAGATGGTAGAGGTGCTGGTGGACAGAATATACAAGGCGGGTGGAATACCTCTTATATCACAGAAATCAAACAGGGTTCTGAGGAGAATCTACAGAGGTGCCACAGAGGAGGCAATGAAGCTCATCGGGGAGGTGGAGATGGAGAAGATGAAGAGGGCTGACGCGTACATAGGGATGAGGGGATCCTACAACATAACAGAGCACTCAGATGTGCCAGAGGAGAAATGGGACCTTTATAAAAAGTACTGGTGGGAGCCTGTTCACATCCGCTGGAGGGTGCCAAAGACAAGATGGGTTGTCCTGCGCTGGCCCACCCCTTCAATGGCCCAGCAGGCGGAGATGTCCACAGAGGCCTTTGAGGAGTTCTTCTTCAGGACCTGTACAATGGATTATTCAAAGATGTCAGCAGCAATGGACGCCTTGAAAGACCTGATGGAGAGAACCGACGAGGTGGTAATAAAGGGGCCTGGAACCGACATAAGATTTTCCATAAAAGAGATCCCTGTGATAAAGGCTGATGGGCACCTTAACCTTCCAGATGGGGAGGTGTTTACCGCACCGGTTAAAGATTCAGTGGAGGGTGTAATATCATATAATGCACCAACAGTGTACCAAGGAAAGATATTCACCGATGTCAGGCTGAGGTTTAAGGAGGGAAAGATTGTTGAGGCAACAGCCTCGGACACCGCTTCACTGAACAAGATACTTGACACAGATGAGGGGGCGAGATACACTGGGGAGTTCGCCATAGGGCTGAACCCATATATTACACGGCCAATGAAAGATATACTCTTTGATGAGAAGATAGCTGGTTCAATACATCTTACCCCGGGGAACGCTTACGAGAATGCCTTCAATGGGAATAGAAGCAGGGTACACTGGGACCTGGTTCTCATTCAGACGAAGGAGTGGGGGGGTGGGGAGATATACTTTGATGGAGAGCTGATTAGAACAGATGGCATCTTCGTTGTAGAGGAACTGCTTCCGCTAAACCCTGAAAATCTAAAGTGACAAAATGGTTCCCTTTTTCTCCCCTTCCGATAAAGGGGACATTGTCGGACTTTCAGGTTGGTAATAAGTGCGGGATCTCAACAACCCACTTCACCCCTCAAAGATTCAAAAGGCTCTCAACGATAAGATTCCACATGTGCAGAATGTTCACTCGTACCTGAGGGCCTCCGCAGGTGGAACCTTTGCAGCACCTCTGGCGGTTGGGATTATGG
>JAGHBW010000080.1 GCA_021160765.1 Thermoplasmata archaeon | reverse complement strand
GGTAAAAAGGAGGATGTCTTCTAAACCGCTGAATAAGGTAGTGGGTAAAATGGTGCTGGACAATCTCTCCACATCACTGAAGGAGGCCCTGAAGAAGGTCGCCAACGCTCCTAGAATTGACAAGAATATCATTGATGAGGTAGTAAAAGAAATCCAGAGGGCCCTTCTAAGGGCTGATGTCAATGTAAAGTTGGTGCTTAAAATAACACAGCAGGTTAAAAAGAGGGCACTAACAGAGAAACCCCCCCCGGGCATGAACTCCAGGGAGCACGTTATAAGGATAATCTATGATGAGCTGGTTAAGATCCTGGGAAAAGAGAAGGAGGTACCGCTAAAGAAACAGCGAATAATGATGGTTGGCCTATACGGCCAGGGTAAAACAACCACCGCCGGCAAATTGGCGAAGTACTTCCAGAAGAAGGGTATGAAGTGTGCGCTCATCGCCGGGGACGTCCACAGACCTGCAGCGTACGATCAGCTCAAACAAATTGCAGAGAAGGTGAACGTTCCAATATATGGAAACCCCCATGAGAAGGACGCGGTTAAGGTGGTGAAGGAGGGTTTGAAGAAGTTCAAAGATTATGATATAATAATAATAGATACTGCAGGGAGACACTCCTTGGAAGGAGATCTTATCAAAGAAATGGAGCGTATATCTCAGGCTGCCAAACCCGATGAGATATTTCTTGTCCTGGACGCCACTGTTGGACAGCAAGCTAGGCCTCAAGCAAAGGCGTTTCATGACGCCGTTGGAATAACCGGGGTAATTGTCACAAAATTAGATGGTAGTGCTAGGGGGGGTGGAGCTCTTTCCGCCGTGGCTGAAACAGAGGCACCGATAGTTTTCATTGGTGTGGGGGAACGCCTGGATGATCTGGAAAAATTTGATCCTCCCAGATTCATATCACGTCTTTTGGGAATGGGGGACATAAAATCCCTTCTGGAAAAGGCCAAGGAGGTCATGGATGAGGAGAAGGCGGAGGAGGTGGCCAAGAAAATTATGAGCGGAAAATTTACACTTATAGAGATGAGGGAACAGATGGAGATGCTCACAAAGATGGGGCCACTCAAGAAAATCATGAGCTTTTTCCCCTCCTTCGGGAAGTTCTCACTACCTCAGGGGGAGAACCTTGAGGAAACTCAGAGAAAGCTTGCCAAATTCAAGGTCATAATGAACTCCATGACGGAGGAGGAACTTAAAAATCCAAGAATAATCAAATCCTCCCGGATAAAGAGAATATCCCGGGGGGCTGGGGTAACCCCGAAGGATGTGAAGGAACTCCTAAAACAGTATAATCAGATGCAGAAAGCAATAAAGGGCATCCAAGGAAACAGAAGAATGAGGAAACAGCTTATGAAACAGCTTAAGATAGAAGGACTAGATGAGCTATAAAACGCCCCCCTTTTCAGACACCCCAGATAGACCACAATCTTTTCGCTGTTAGAAATTCGGAGGATAGTATGCCACCCTGAATCCTTTGGTAGAGTGGAAATTTATATGGCTTCCTCTCCATCCTCTTTGCGAAAGTTTGCAAAAGTTTTTTGACCTCTCGCAGATTCTTTCTCTCAATTCCCTTGATCTCTATATGGTGAAGAGTAGCTCCATGCTTGGGCTGTGTGTCGTAGATGTTCACCAGAAATCTTGAGGGTTCCTTCACGAGAAATTGGAAGACGTAAGAAAACTGAGGGAGAGGCACAATAAGCATGATCTTGGTAAACGATTTCATTGTTGCGTCCCTCTCAAACACATACCCCAGCTCCTCCAGAGATTCCCTCATAAGCGCTGCTGCCTCCCTCGCCTCCATCCACATTGTGGCCTCCCATCGTCCATCCTTAAGAACCTTCTCTTTGACGTTCACACCATTGAAATTCACTACGGTTATAATTCGTTTATCCGAAATCTTTTAAGCCTAAAAATTGTTGTAGAGCTCCCGTTTTAATAAGAACCTTTTTGGAGGCGTGCGTGATGTACAACAACAGCAGGAGATATCTTTTCACCTCCGAGTCTGTGACGGAGGGACATCCTGACAAAGTGGCTGATAAGATTTCTGATGCGGTTCTAGATGCCTTCCTTGAAAAGGACCCAGAGGCAAAGGTTGCTTGTGAGACCGTTGTTACAACAGGAATAGTTTTCATTACAGGTGAGATCACCAGTGACGCCAGGGTGGACATAGCAAAGGTTGCTAGGGAGGCAATAAAGGAGATAGGCTACGACAACGCAGAGAAGGGGATTGATTATAAGTCCTGCGGGGTTGTTGTGGCTATAGATCCACAATCACCGGACATAGCGATGGGTGTAGTCAAGAAGGACAAGAAGGAGCAGGGGGCTGGGGACCAGGGTTTGATGTTCGGATACGCTGTGAGGGAGACGGAACAGCTTATGCCCATGCCAATAACACTTGCCCATGCGGTGACAAAACGCTTGGCGGAAGCTAGAAAGAAGAAAATAATAGATTACCTCCGCCCGGATGGAAAAGCGCAAGTGACGGTGGAGTATAGGGGTGGGATGCCCCACAGAGTTGAGGCCGTTGTTGTAGCAGCGCAGCACGACCCAGACGTTGAACACGATAAGATAAAAGAGGACGTAATTGAAAAGGTGGTTAAAGAGGTGATACCGGAGGAACTCCTTGATGAAAAGACTAGATACTTTGTTAATGAAACGGGGAAGTTTGTGATGGGAGGTCCGCAGGCGGACACCGGTCTTACCGGCAGGAAGATCATTCAGGATACGTATGGGGGGTACGGTGCCCACGGAGGTGGGGCCTTCTCAGGAAAGGATCCCTCTAAAGTGGACAGATCAGGCGGTTATGCAGCTAGATGGGTGGCTAAGAACATTGTGGCTGCTGGTCTGGCAGATCAATGTGAGGTTCAACTGGCATATGTTATAGGAGTACCTGAACCCGTCTCTGTCATGGTAAATACCTTGGGCACCAATAAAATCCCGGAGGAGGAGATTGAGAGGCGGGTAATGAGAACCTTTGACCTGAGGCCAAGGCCAATTATAGAGAGACTAAAGATGCTCAGGCCCATCTATAAAAAGACCACCAATTACGGGCACTTCGGAAGAGAGGATCCAGACTTCCTATGGGAGAAAACAGACATGGTTGAGGAACTCAAAGGGAGCTAGGGAGAGAAGGGTGGTGGCTGGGGAATGATCTTTCCCATGGGACAGGTTCTGTTGATCCTTACCCTTCTTTTCAGCATCCTGGCAGTAAAGATTTTCAAACCAAAAGGGATGAAGAGAACTCAGGAGGAGATCTTCAGCCTTCTTGTGAAGTACAAATGGCACTTTGGCTTGATCTTTCTCATTTATGTCCAGAAGAACTTTGTGGACGATCTGAACAACCCCATACGGGGATATACCGGGTGGAACTTCACCCCCCTCATTCACTCCATTGAGGGGGATCTTGTAGCAAAGCTCCAGAACTACTTTTTAAATGACTATCTAACTCTTTTCTTCTCCGGGGTCTACATCATGGGCTACATGTTTGTAAACTACTTCACAATCCTATTCTTCACATACGTGGACGATAAGGAATTGGCGGATAAGGCGGCACTAAACTACGCCTTTGTGTACCTCATTGCCACTCCTTTTTATCTGTTCTTCCCCGTGGATGTTACATCCTTCTATCTGCCCAACGTTCGTTCTCTCCTCTACGATTACAGCGGAGGACTTCACCGATTCTTTGTAGCTGTGGACCCATTTGACAACTGTTTTCCATCCCTTCATATAGCTATACCCGTGTCCATCTTCCTTCTCATCTACAGGTCTACCAGGTACAGAGGCAACAGGGATTACGATAAATACATGTATTTATCGTAATCCCTGTTGCCTCTGTACCTGGTAGACCTGTAGATGAGAAGGAAG
>JAGHBW010000123.1 GCA_021160765.1 Thermoplasmata archaeon | reverse complement strand
GGGGTGACTAAGAAAACAACAAGGAAAATTACATCCCACCCAAAGAGGAGGCACTGGAGAAGTCTAAGCTGAAACTGTAAGGGGGTTATAAAAATGGCGGAGAAGACAGAGGAAAGAATACTAACTGTACCGCTTAAGAAAGCTTATTTTAGGCCTAGGACGAAAAGGGCCCCATACAGTATAAAGTTGCTTAAACAGTTTGTAAGAAGGCACATGAAGGCTGATGAAGACGAGATAATATGGATAGACATGAAGGTGAACGAGGAGATCTGGAAGAGGGGCAGGGAGAAACCCCCTAGGAAGATAAGGGTAAGAGCCAAAAGAATAGAAATGGAAGGTGAGGAGTCCCCTATCATAGAGGTTACCCTGGCTGAGAGCTAAAACAGGGGATTCCCGTGCCTATTATTAAACTGGATTTGGAGGGAAACCCTCATATTGGTGTATTTCTCAACGCCAATGACCATATAATACTGCTTCCGGATCCCCTCCCACATGCACACCTTTCTAGAATCCAGAAAACTCTTGATGCAGAACCACTTGTGTTCTTCCCCGGGACACGTCTTTTGGGATCTCTTATCGCTCTTAACAATAACGGGATACTATTCGGCCAATTTATGAAGGATGACATTCCGGACAATTTTATTGCAGAGTTTAAGGGAATGGGTCTTACTATTGGTTTCCTAGAGGACAGATTAAACGCTTTGGGAAACAATATACTCCTCAATAACCGCTGTGCTCTTGTACATCCAGATTATTCCAAAAAAAGTATGAATGTTATTAGTGACGTTCTTGATGTTGAGGTATTGCGGGGCACAATCGCAGGGATGACAGTAGTGGGCTCTGTGGCGGTGGTTACGGATAAAGGAATGCTGGTTCACCCGAAGATAACAAGGGAGGAGGAGGAAGTGATAGAAGGCTTTTTCTCTTTAACACCTAAGAAAGCTACTGTTAATTTTGGGTCTCCATATCTAGGTTCAGCGGTCATTGCCAACAATAATGGTGCACTTGTGGGTAGCCAGAGTACGGGGATTGAGGTGGGAAAGGTGGAGGAAGGACTTGATCTTATCAATTAGCATTGTCTCATCCTGCCATTTGGCCACTCTAACCCAACTTTAATTAAGGAAATTTTTTTAAAAGGGTCATGCTTACAGCCCCCCGGGGTTCGGTGAAAATGTCTGAGAAGTCTAATGAATTGGACATACATGAAATAGAACGCAAATGGCAGGATTACTGGGAGAAGGAGGAAATCTACCGGTACGATCCAGATAGCAAAAAGCCCGTGTTCTCCATAGACAATCCTCCTAGATATGCTTCAGGGAAACTGCATGCTGGACATGCAGTTCATTACACGCATATTGATTTTGTAGCCCGGTATAAGAGGATGAGAGGCTACAATGTATTCTTCCCACTCTGTTTTGATGTAAATGGAATGCCTATTGAGGTGAATGTGGAGAAAAAGTACGGCATCCGTATGCGAGAATATGATAGACATAAATTTATAAAGCTTTGTGAGGAGTTTGCTCAAAGCAATATTGGGGAGATGATCAGACAGTTTAAGGTTCTTGGGGAGTCAATGGACCCCTCTATCTACTACCAGACAGATGACCCCAATTATCGTCGTTTAACGCAGATATCTTTTATTAGGCTTTACAAAAAGGGGGAGATCTATAAAGGGGACTACCCTGTAAACTGGTGTCCAAGATGTGGTACTGCTCTTTATGACGCGGAGGTTGAGTATAAGAAAAACATCACTAACCTGAATTATGTCATTTTTAGAGTGAAGGAGACGGGAGAGGATCTTATTATTGCCACAACGCGCCCGGAACTCTTGGCCACCTGTCAGCTGGTGGCTATAAATCCAAGAGATGAGAGGGCGGAACACCTTGTGGGTAAAACTGCTATTTCTCCAATTTATGAAAGGGAACTTAAAATAGTGGCAGATGAACGGGTGGATCCAGAGTTTGGTACTGGGGTGGTGATGATATGCACTATAGGGGACAAGGATGACCTTCAATGGATTTTCAAATACGGTCTCAAGTTTGAGAAGGGGATTGATGAGGAGGGGAGAATGACTGATATCACAGGACCATACGCAGGTCTTACCATAAAGGAGGCTAGGGAGAGAATCATTAAGGACCTCAAAGAAAGAGGTCTATTAGTAAAACAGGAAGAGATAGAGCAGAATATAGGGGTGTGTTGGAGATGTGGCACGCCGATTGAGTTTATCCATAAAAAGCAGTGGTTTTTGAAAACATTGGACCATAAGGAAAAGATATTGGAGATGGCTGATGAAATTAAATGGTATCCGGAGTTTATGAAAATAAGGCTAAGGGAGTGGGTGGAGTCTTTAAGCTGGGATTGGGTGATATCCAGACAGAGATATTTTGCCACTCCAATACCGGTGTGGGAATGTGAAAGATGCGGTTATATTATCCCGGCAGAGGAGGAACAATGCTATGTAGATCCAACAATAACTCCGCCCCCGGTGGAGAAGTGTCCAAAGTGTGGTGGCCCACTTAAGGGATCAGAGGACGTGTTTGACACTTGGATGGATTCCTCTATAACGCCCCTTTACAACACGTTCTGGATGAGGGATGAGGAGAAACACCAACGGCTATTTCCAATGTCATTGAGGCCTCAGTCCCACGATATTATACGGACATGGGCTTTTTACACAATGTTGCGTTCTTACCTTCTCACGGGTAAAAAGCCGTGGAACGAAATCATGATGGGCGGATTCATTCTAGCCCCCGATGGTAGCCCTATGCACACCTCTAAAGGCAACGTAGTTGACCCGCTGGAGATCATAAAAGATTACGGTACCGACCCCATAAGGTATTTTGCTGCGATGTGCACTTTGGGAAAGGATTCGCCATTCAGAATGAAAGACGTAAAGAGGGGAAGGCAGGTTATTATTAAACTCTGGAATATCATGAAACTGGTCTCTAGAGCCTTTGAGGGGGAATATGAGAAAATAATGGACATTAAATGGAGGGCATCTACGGACATTCCCCTCCACACTATTGACAAATGGCTTTTGACGGAGTACAGTAGGATGGTGGAGATCGCTACCAAAAGCGCGGACAATTACGAGTTTGACAAGGTTGTAAGAAGCGCTACAGATTTTCTCTGGCATAGCTTGGCGGACAACTATTTGGAAGCGGTGAAATACAGGATATATACAGAAAAAGACCCGGGGCTTCTGTACACCCTCTATCACTCCTCTTTAGGGCTTATAAAGGTGCTTGCGCCCTTCATGCCCCATATTACTGAGGAACTATACCAAAGATACTTCATTAAATTGGAGGGAATAAAGAGTATTCACATCTCCAGCTGGCCTGAGCCACTGCTGAAGGAGAAGGAAGCGTGGAAAAGAGGTGAGAGGCTATTTGAGATAATATCTGCGGTCAGGAGGTGGAAGAACTCTGAAAGGATAGCCTTGGGAAGTGAAATAGGCCGTGTAACTTTAATAGGTCCATCTTTGGATTTTACGGAAGAGGAGCTTTATGACTTAAAAGAGGCTGTAAAAGCTAAGGAAATAAAAGTGATGATGGAGGCAGAGGTGAAGGAGAGGGTAGACGGGATTAAGCTTAAATTTGATCTTCTAGGTCCCAAATTTAGAGAAAAAACGTCCATAATTACAAAATTTGTAAAGAGTGGCGAGTGGAAGGAAAAGTCAGATGAGATATTGAGGGAGGGGGTATTGAGAGTTCCAACAGAGAGCGGAGAGATTGTGGTGCCAGGGGAATTCTTTGATGTTGTAAAGGGATGGACTCTTGAGGGAAGGGACGTTGGAAGAATCAGCATTGGAGAAGTTTTGATTATAATTGACAAAACTTAAGT
>JAGHBW010000127.1 GCA_021160765.1 Thermoplasmata archaeon | reverse complement strand
GTTATCAAGGGTAAACGTTATATTATTTCTACCTATACCGCTTCCCGGGTTGACCCCCGCCCAAGTGTAGTTTGGTGGGTCCCCGGGAGGTGGATGAGTGAAGATATCGGTGCCTGGATTTATAGGGGCCTTTTTGGTATACCTGTTCCTCTCCATAGGCAGCGATCCTGATAGGATATGGGCTTTGGGGGAGATTGTTGCAGGGATTATAGGTTCCCTGCTTGTGGCGATTTTTATGGGCAGTGTTATGCCAAGAATAGAGAGAAGGCCTTCTTTAGCCTCGCCGAAGAGATGGGCTTTGGCTATAGCGTACCTTCCCATACTTTTCTGGCAGATGCTAAAAGCGAATCTAGATGTGGCGTATAGGGTTATAACGGGGAAAATAAACCCGGGGATAGTGAAAATAACTCCCAGATATAAATCCGACCTTGCGGTGGCTGTTCTTGCAAATTCTATCACTTTAACTCCTGGAACGTTAAGCGTGGACGTGAATGATAAGACCAACGAATTGTATGTACATGTACTTAATGTTACAGATGATATCCTTAAAGAATGTGAGAAGAAGAAGAGATGCAGGGCCGAAATGGTGGCTGGAAGATTCCCCAACTGGGTAAGGAGGTTTGCAGAATGAATGTTGATTTTCCATTGGTGTTTCTATTCTTGAGTGCGTACAGCGCTATTCTGATGCTCGTTGCTGCATTAAGGGGGGTACTTGGACCCACCCTTCCTGACAGAGTGGTTTCGTTGGACACGATTAACACGTTGGTTGTGGCCACAATGGTTACCCTAGCCGTGGCATTCAAACAAATAATTTATGTAGACATTGCGATAGTTTATGCCCTTCTGAGTTTTATCACAACCCTCTATATTGCTAAATATATGGAAATGAAAATGGGGGTGGGAAAGTGATTGAGCCATTGATTTTGGCTTGTGTGGCTATTTCAATGATTTTCAATACGCTTGGAGTAATCGGTCTTCACCGCTTCCCAGACGTGTACACAAGGCTTCATGCGGCGACAAAATGTACAACTTTTGGGAGCATATTTGCTACAATTGCTGTTGCAGCTTATGGATTTGGACAATGGTACTATGGGAACGCCGCATATGGAAATATGACAGCCCATGCGATTTTTGCCCTTTTGGCCCTTCTCATAACTAATCCAACAGGGGCTCACGCTATAGCAAGGGCGGCTCACCTTTCTGGTATTTCCCCCAAGAGAGCGGTTGTTGACATATTGGAAGAGGATAGAAAGAAAACAGGATCAAAGAAGAGAGAAGAAGCTAAGGGGGTGGAATCGTGAACCTGGGGGCAATAGATTGGCATACAGTAATGCAGGTTGTTATTTTCATCATAATGTTTTTAACAGTGATATATACCGTTCAAGCCAAGGATTTGATGTTGTCAGTGGTGGCATTAGCGATGTTCTCTCTTCTTCTATCTCTTGAATTCTACATTCTTCAGGCTCCAGATGTTGCCATAGCGGAAGCGGCAATAGGAGCGGGTCTCACTACCGCGATATATACGCTAACTATAAAACAAACAGTAAGGAGGGAGGATGAGTTAGATGAATAGAGTACTCACTTTGGTGGCCTATATCGTATTTGTGGCTTTCCTCTTCTCTATTGCAACAGAGTTGAGGGATTTTGGTGAACCTGTTATGGATTTTATGGACAAGCACTTCCTAGACAAGGGACAGGAAGAGACGGGGGCAAACAACATTGTCACCAGCGTAGTGTTTGACTACAGAGGTTTTGACACCCTTGGAGAGGCGACTGTTCTTTTTGCGGCTGTAAGCGGAGTAATAATCGTTTACAGGAGGTTGAAGAAATGAGGGAGAGGGAGGGAATGACGAAGATTGTCAGGGTCTTCTCCAATGCTGTTTTTGGCTTCTCCTTGATCTTTGGATTCTATGTTGTTCTCCACGGCCATCTTACTCCTGGTGGGGGATTTCAGGGCGGTGCCATTATGGCGAGTGCAGTAGCCCTCCTAATCATAGCATACGGGCCAGGTGTAGCAGGAAAGAGGATTAAGAAAAGGGCCCTATCCACCATGGAGAGTATTGGGCTTTTGGGATTTATTCTTCTGGCTATAGCCGGTATTGCGTCCGCTATGAGCGTAATCTTTGGAAACTTCCTTCTTGATAATCCTCTAAAAATATTCTCCAACATTCCCCCTCAAGGGCCAAATCCCGGATTTCTAAACACAGCGGGAACTCTTCCTTGGATGTCCCTCTTTGTCGGACTGGAAGTTCTTGCGGGGATATCCCTCATAGTAATGCACATGGCGAAGGGGCTTCCTGGAGAGATAGAAGGCGAGAAGGGGGGTGAGACGAAATGATGGCAAACCTACCGTTCATAATGGTGGCTCTCTTTATTGCTATTGGACTTTATGCGGTATTGTTCAAGACAAATCTCATAAAGATCGTGATGGGAATCTCTATTATTGAGAGTGCAGTGAACCTATTCCTAATTGCTGGTGGATACGTGAAAGGCGGAATAGCGCCCATATATACATCAGCGCCAGAGGGAGAGGAGATGGTATTGCCTACACCACAAGCTCTCACACTAACTGCCATTGTGATCGGGCTGGCAACTACTGCGTTGCTTCTATCCTTCGTTGTTCTTATTTACCGGCACTACGGAAGCATTGATTCAAGAAAGATAAGGGGGTTGAGAGAGTGATTACCTGGGAGCAATTCCAGATATCTCTAGCACCCCTTGTGGTGCTGATACCGCTGCTGACTGCGTTCATACTTGCGTTGATGAAGAAGTGGCCCAGGGTTGCTCACAGCATTGCAACGGCGGTCTCCATAGTGGTGGAGGCCATGGTTATCCTCCTCTTCTATACTGTGAGGGAGAAGGGCACCCTTTTATATGTGTTCGGGCAGAAGGGTGCAACAGACGCTATTCCTGCAAATTCCATTGTCCCCATTAGGATAATGTTTGAAGTTGACGCCATGTCAGCTTTTATGGCCCTAACAGCGGCTACAGTAACCATGGCAGCCTCTATATACTCACTGTCATTCATAAAGAAGCACACGGGTGTGGAGAAGTACTCCTCTGTGCTTATGTTGATGCTCGCGGGAATGCTTGGTTTGGTGCTAACAGGGGACATATTCAACCTCTTCGTGTTTTTTGAAATTCTCTCAATCGCATCCTGTGCCCTTGTAGCTTTCAGGACAGAAAGATGGGAAAGCGGTGAGGCGGCTTTCAAATATATGGTCGTAAGCACCATAGGGGGTCTCTTCCTACTCCTCGCTGTAGGGATCTATTATATTCAGTATGGCGTGTTAAATATCGCGGCAATAGCTACCTACATATCAATAACTGGTGCGACGAGACTTAACCTTATAGCATTAGCAATCCTCATCGGAGTTTTTGCAATGAAAGCTGGTGGAGTCCCTATGCACTTCTGGACACCGGATGCCTATGCCGCTGCACCTGCACCCATCACTATCATGCTAAAAACTGCCTCTTTGACATACCTTTACGCCCTCTTCAGGACAACCTTCACCCTCTACAGCATTAGTGTTGATGTCCGCACTGTGGGGTGGATTATTATAATAATCGGGCTTCTTTCCATGCTTATAGGAGTCACCATGGCCATACCTCAGCACGATGTGAAGAGACTTATGGCATATCACGCTATATCGCAGACGGGCTACATGATGATTGGCGTGGGTGTTGGGATGGCCACTTTGGGAACAGCAGCAATAAACACATACGGTCTCAAAGCCATGGAAGGTGGGATATTTCACATAATAAATAACGCAATGTACAAAGGGCTCCTCTTCTTGACCGCTGGTGCGCTCTTCTATGCAACAGGAACTAGAGACCTAAACAAGATGGGAGGTCTTGCCAGGAGAATGCCTGTTACAACCATCTGCTTTATGATTGGTGCCCTAGCCATTGCAGGCATCCCCCCGTTCAATGGCTATGCGTCAAAGCTTCTCATCTATGAGAGCGTATACGAGTTCAACCCCTATCTCGCGATAATCGCCATGCTTGTATCTATACTCACACTGGCATCTTTCGTAAAGGTATTCCACTCTGCATTTCTGGGTCCGGACTTACCTGAATACAGAAAAGTAAAAGAAGTTCCTACCTCTATGAAGGTTGGGATGGGTGTGCTCTCTGGGATAATAATAGCCTTTGGGCTTGTCCCACACCTCGTAGTGAAATACATCGTTGAACCTGCCGCTCTGGCTCTTGTGAACCAGGGTGGTTATATCTCCACTGTCCTGGGAACCGCCCCACCCCAGGCACACTGGGCGGTGTCCGGCGGGGTAACTGAGGGTGCCTTCTTCGGCACACTGTTGACAAACTCTGGAGCGTGGAACTCACTTCTTTGGATTATTGTTATGTTTGTTCTTTTCCTAGTTGCAAAATTCATCTACTCTCTGGGCAATCCTACCTATAACAAGGGCACGGAGCAGATAAAGCCATTCCTCTCTGGATGGAAGGAATCTTCTAAGTCTGCCTCCCATGTTAGGGCGTCTAACCTTTATTGGGGATTCCTGAACTCTCTCTCCGGATATTATAGACCACTTCGCAGAGGCCATACAGGTATTGTGAACGATTACGTTGGATGGTTTGTTCTGGTCGTATCCCTGATTTTGATACTGCTAACAACTCTGGGCATTAAAGGAGGTGTAATCTAATGGGCCAGGACCTTGCCAAAGCCATTGAGGCGGTGGAGAACTCCATCTGGGTCTTTCACTGTCCGACGGGTTCCTGCAACGGTTGTGATATTGAGATTGTGGCAGCTCTTACCCCAAGATATGACGCTGAGAGATTTGGTATAAAACTTGTTGGCTCTCCTAGGCACGCAGATGTCATTCTCTTTACTGGGGCGGTCACTAGGAAGATGGAGGATAAGGTTAGAAGGACATGGGAGCAGGCGCCTGATCCAAAGGTAGCACTAATCGTTGGTCACTGTGGTTCTACTGGTGCGGCCTTTACCCCCTCCTATCATACAGTTGGCCCTGTTGATAGAGTTCTCCCACCGGATGCTATTAAGGTATACGTTCCCGGGTGCCCCCCTCGCCCTGAAGCGATAATATGGGGGGTGGTGAAGGCATGGCTCAAACTTGAGGAATTAAGGGGGGTGAAGAAAAAATGAGGAAAAAAAGAGCAGGTATGGGAGAGGCGCCATACAAGAAGGACAATGAGACCTTCACCTATGACGGCAAAAAAGTGACCGCTTATCCAGCAGAGAAACTTTTTGATATGATAAAGGAGGATTTCGGAGAGGATGTGGAGGGAGAGGTTAAAACGTTCACAGCCGGGGTCAAGAAGAAGAAAGAATACAAGGAGATATGGCTGAAGGTGAAAAGAGAGAGGTTCCACGAGCTTGTTGAATGGATGAGCAAGATTCAGGTACCCCATTTAGCTGTGGCCAGTGGTAGGGACGCTGGCGAGGAGATAGAACTCATTTATCACTTCTCCCTCTTCTATGGAATAAGGGATTCGGAGGTATCCCTCTGCGTGAAGGTATCCCTTCCAAAGGAGGACCCTGTTATTGATACAATAACGGACATTCTCCCCGGGGCACTTATAACGGAGAGGGAGAAACAGGAGATGCTCGGTGTTAAGGTGAAGAACATACCAGATCCCAGAAGGGTGTTCACCTCAGATGAGTTGCCAGAGGGATACTACCCGTGGAGGAATGACAACGACCCAGAGGTGGAAAAAGAGCTTGTTAGAGACCTCTCAAAGGAGGGATTGTAGATGGCGGAGAAGACCTTTACAGTTCCTATTGGTCCAATACACCCGGCTCTTAAAGAAATTGAGTCGTTCATACTAACGGTGGATGGGGAGAGGGTGGTGAACGTTGAGTTAGATCTAGGGTACAGCCATAGGGGGCTTGAATACATTGTGACACACCGTTGCAACCCCATCCAGGCAATATACATTGCCGAGAGAATATGTGGAATATGCTCTACCTCCCATCCCTATGCGTACGTTCAATCAATGGAACACGCTGCAGGTATCACCCCCCCGGAAAGGGCGGAGATAATAAGAGCAATAATAGGTGAACTTGAGAGGATCCACTCTCACATACTCTGGGCAGGTGTGGCGGCGCACGAGATAGGCTTTGACACACTTCTGCACTGGACGTGGAAGATCAGAGAGAACGTTCTTGACGTTCTTGAAGCCATTACTGGGAACAGGATAAACTATGCAATGTTCACCATAGGAGGGGTAAGGAGAGATATTGATGAAAAGGGAATTAGACAGATACGCTCATCACTGCAGTTCTACAGAGAGGTTTTTGACACATTTGTGGCGACCTTCATTGAGGACACAACGGTGAAGATGAGAACAAGGGACGTTGGGATACTGACCAGGGAAGAGGCGGAAAAGCAGGTGGCAGTGGGTCCAACGGCGAGGGGTTCAGGAGTTCCAAAAGATGTCAGGTACGACAAACCATACTCCGCATATGCGGATCTTGACATCTATCCAATTGTACCTGATGAATTTACCCATGAGGAGACAAAAGGAGACGTCTATGATAGAATAGTTGTTAGAATATTTGAAGTGCTCCAATCGGTCCACATACTGGAGGACCTCTGCGACCTTCTAGAATCCACTCCTGGGCCGATTACATATCAGCAGAATCTGGTTGTGGTGTTGAATCAACTTAAGAGAGCTGTAGGGGAGGGGATTGGGAGGCATGAGGCACCCAGAGGTGAGGTTTTCCACTACTCAATGCTGAACAAGAGGGAACAGCCTGTAGTATGGAAGGTCAGGGCTCCCACGTACAATAATTATGCCTCCTGGATCCCTATGATGAAGGGAACACAGATTGCGGATATACCCATTGTAATAGCCTCAATAGACCCCTGCCTCTCCTGTGCCGACAGGATGACCGTTGTGGATGAGAGGACAGGAAAGAGCAGGGTAATGACCCTTCAGGAGATGAGGGAGATGGGTTGGAGGAAAACAAAGGAGATCAAAAGGAGGGTGGCATAAATGCTGGACATCCCGTATGAGGTGGAAATACTTCTGAGGAGCACAGTAGGTGCAATAGCAGTTGCCCTCTTCGCGCTAATCTTCGGTTTGATCCTTGTGGGTATAGATCGGAAAGTACACGCACGAATGCAGTCCCGTATCGGGCCACCCATCAGGCAACCTTTTAGGGATGTGAAAAAGCTTCTTTATAAGCAGACTATAATTCCTGAGAACGCTGTACAGAGTATATACAACAATGCACCCATCTTAGCCTTCGCAGCAGCAATGGCGGTTATGGTTTACCTCCCACTTGGACCATTCTCCCCAATGCTGAGTGAGGGTGGGGATCTGATTCTGGTTCTATATCTTCTGATAATCCCCTCTCTGGCCATGGTCGTTGGCGGGTTTGCTTCTGGATCCCCATATGCCACGGTAGGCGCTCAAAGGGAAATGGTTCTGATGATCTCCTATGAGCTCCCACTGGCTTCTGTTATAATTGCCATAGCCTGGAAAGCAGCCTCTGGTGGGCTTGATTTCGCGGCATTCACCTTCTCGGGGATAATGTCTTATCCCATTTGGGATCATGTTGGTGCTGTAGGTGCTGTGGGCGCAATACTTCTTCTAGGAACCATACTTATAACGCTCCCCGGGGAGATGTCCAAAATACCTTTTGACGCACCAGAGGCAGAAACGGAGATATGTGGTGGTCTTCTGGCTGAGTACTCGGGTAGAAATCTAGCAATGTTTATGCTTGCAGATGCGGTAAAGACAGTAGCTCTTGGAACGCTTGTTATAGCTCTCTTTTTCCCATGGGGTCTCACACCAACCCTGGAAAGTGTATTGGATGTAGATATAAACAAGTACATTGGATGGGGCATAGATTTCCTCTTTTACATGCTGAAGCTGATTCTGTTGGTTGTTGTAGCGGTGTCATTCCCCAGGACGGCGTTTTCTAGGATTAAGGTGGACCAGATCACTGACGTGTATTGGAAGAGAGTGGGTGCAATGGCTCTTGTAGGTGTCTTTCTGCTGATGTTGGATCTGCAGGTACTCTGAAGGAGGAATGAAGATGTTTCCAGTAGCAATAGAAGTCCTGAAACAGATGATTAAGAGACCGTTCACAAATCCATATCCTGCAAAATATAAACCAAAGGTTACACTAACAGAGGTGGTGGAATTAGTTCAGAAAGGGAAGATTAAATTGAACCCACCAGTAGAGGTTCCGGAAGGGTTCCGGGGCAGGATCGCTTATAATATAGAGGAGTGTATAGGCTGTCAGCTCTGTATAAAGGTGTGTCCCAGTAGGGCAATAGAGTTTGTTCCCGAAGTGAAAAAGGTTAAGATATACATCTCCAGATGTACCTTCTGCTCACAGTGCAACGACATATGCCCCAAAAAATGCCTATCCATGAGCAAAGAATTTGAGCTTGCGGATTATGAGAAATATGGCAAGAGTCTTATAATAGGAGCCACAGAGGATTACGTGAAAAAGGTGGAGAAAGAGAAGAAGACGGCGGATAAGAAGGAGTGATTATTCCCTCATTTTCATTACTAATCTGGTCTGTTCCACTATATTCTTCACGGTAAGGCCATAAGCTTCCATAAGCTCTTCGCTTTCTCCCGACTCCCCAAACACATCTGGAATTCCAACCCGCTTTATGGGAACAGGGTACCTTTCCGCTATAACCTCTGCTACCGCCGAGCCCATGCCCATCAAGACGTTGTGCTCCTCAGCGGTTACAATCCCTCCGGTTTCCCTTGCTGCCTTCTCCACAATTTTGTCATCTAGGGGTTTGACTGTGGACATGTTGATAACCCTTGCAGAAATCCCCTCTTTTTTGAGTTCATCTGCAGCCTCAATCGCTTTTGAGAGCATTAAACCCATTGCTACAATGGTGACATCATCCCCGTCGGATAGAAGATCAGCCTTTCCTATTCTAAACACATAGTCCTCATCGTAGATCATGGGGGTGTCAGTCCTTGCCATCCTCACATAGGTGGGGCCACCAGTCTCCACTATACTCGTTATTACCTTTCTTGTTTCATAGAAATCAGCGGGAACAATAACGGTCATATTGGGGAGAACTCTCATAAGGGCAATATCTTCGTGCATCTGGTGAGACGCTCCATCCCCCCCGACAGTTATACCCGCATGCGAGGCCACTATTTTCACATTCAGGGCGGGGTAGGCTATGGACTGCCTGACCTGATCATAGGCTCTGCCAGTAGCAAACATTGCGAAGGTAGAGGCGAAGACTATTTTTCCGGTGGTTGCCAGACCAGCCGCAATGCCCATCATGTTCTGTTCTGCTACACCGACGTTCCAGAACCTCTCGGGGAACTCTTTCTCAAAATAATGTGTGCGAGTGGAGGAAGAAAGGTCTGCGTTGAGGACAACAATCTGGGGGTATTTTTTTCCCAACTCCACAAGAGTTTTTCCGAAGGCATCCCTCATGTTGGCGTATTTCCACTTCATTCAACATCACCCCCCAGCTCCTCCAGGGCCGCCTTTAACTGTTCAGGAGTCAATGGCTTACCGTGATACTTAACAACCCCCTCCATGAAAGAGACACCTTTGCCCTTTATTGTATTGGATATGATGACTGTTGGTCGATCCCTAACCTTCTCCGCCTCTCTGAAAGCCATAAGGATCTCTTTAAAGTCGTGCCCATTTATGACAATGGCATTCCATCCAAAGGCCTCAAATTTGGGCGCTAAGGGTTCAACAGAAACTATCTTATCCGTTGGTGCATCCAGCTGAAGTTTGTTGTTGTCTACCACTGCACATAGATTCTCCAGACGGTGGTGCCCCGCAAACATTGCTGCCTCCCACACCTGCCCCTCCTGACATTCACCATCTCCCAGAAGAACGTAAACCCTGTAATCCCTTCTGTCCAGCTTTCCTGCAAGTGCCATACCGATCCCAACAGAAAGTCCTTGGCCTAAGGACCCTGTAGACATATCAACCCCCGGGGTGAGGCGCATACTGGGGTGGCCCTGAAGACGTGTTCCAAGTTTTCTTAAGGTCATGAGCTCCTCCTCGGGGAAGTAGCCCGCCATTGCAAGGACAGCGTAGAGGGCTGGGGCAGCGTGACCCTTGCTTAGAACCAATCTATCTCTATCCTCCCAGCGAGGATTGAGAGGATTGTGCCTCATGACACGGAAATAGAGGGCAACCAGAACATCTACAACAGAGAGTGATCCCCCTGGGTGTCCTGACCCCGCTTCTGTAGTCATTTTTAGTATCCACTTTCTTGCCCTGTTGGCTTTCTTCTCCAGGTCCGGTATGACGTTCTCAAGATCCTTCAGATAATCCAGCCTCTGCGACATCTTTACCCCTGCCGAGAAAAAGTCTGATGGGATAATCAAGGTGAGGGATATAACCTTTTTTCCCAATCTTTGAGATTAGGTTTTTATAGGGGGAGTTGTGGCACATAAGATGTGGAAGAACGGCTGAAAAAGATATTGAAGCTTAAGGGTATAGAGAGCTTAACTCCCCTTCAGATAAAGGCCTTAGACCCCATTATCAGTGGAAAGTCGGCGCTTATAATCGCCCCCACAGGCTCAGGAAAGACTGAGGCGGCTTTAATTCCCCTTTTCTTAAGACATCTTCTGACTAAAGAAAATAATGGGAGGAAGGGGGGTTTCAGCATAATATATATTGCTCCTTTAAGGGCGCTTAACAGGGATCTTCTGGATAGGGTAGAAAAGTGGTGCGAAAGAATGGGAATTACTGTGGGGGTAAGGCATTCAGACACCTCGCAAGCGGAGAGGACAAAACAATCCAAGGAACCCCCAGACATGCTTATAACCACCCCTGAGACCCTTCAAATACTTTTCACAGGAAGACGCCTTAAGAAGCACCTAAAGGGTGTAAGAAGCGTAGTGGTGGACGAAATACACGAACTTTACGGCGAAGATAGGGGCGCACAATTAGCAGTGGGGTTGGAGAGGCTGGAAGAGATTGCTGGCCCACTCCAGCGGATAGGCCTCTCAGCAACTGTGGAGAACCCGCGATCTGTGGCTAGGTTTCTGGTGGGGATGAGGGAGATGCCAGTTATCATAACATCAGATTTAAAGAAAGGAATGGAGATAGACATATATACAACTGAGGAGAAGAAAGAGCTCGTCAAAAAGGCTTTATCCTATCGGATGAGTCCCAGGTCCCTGGATGCCATAGACCACATAAAAAGAGATTCCGAGCAATATAGAAAAATTCTCATTTTTACCAATACAAGAGATGCTGCTGAGGCTTATGGCGCATGGTTTCACCAGATTTTTCCAGATTTTTCGGTGGAGGTTCATCACGGAAGCCTCTCCAGGGAGATAAGGATGGATGTGGAAAGTAGATTTAAAAAAGGGGACCTAAAAGCCCTTCTTTGCACATCATCCATGGAGTTGGGGATTGACATTGGCGATGTGGACAAGGTATATCAAATAACCTCCCCCCGGAGAGTGGAGAGGCTTATTCAGAGGGCCGGGAGGTCTGGCCATACTTTGTCAGGGGTCAGTAGGGGTGAGGTCATAACGTTCTCCTTTGACGACATTCTTGAGTCTATTGTCATTTCCAGAAGGACCCGGCGGGGAGATCTAGAGAGGAGGAGGATGAGAGAGAAGCCAATGGCGGTACTGGTAAATCAGATATTAGCAATGCTTCTATCAGAAAAGAGACTGACGATATCACACCTTTATGGGCTCCTTAGAAAAAGCTACCCTTTCCGGAAACTGCGTTTCAAGGAACTTCAAGAGGTTATTGAGTTTCTCTCCTCCCTCCGCATATTGGGATACGATAAGGACATGGGCGTTCTTTACAGCATCAGAAGAACCAGGACATACTTCTATTCCAACATTTCAATGATTCCGGATGAGAGGTCTTATGAATTAAAAGACCTCACCTCAGGGAGGGTTGTTGGGAGACTAGACGAGAAGTTTGTAGCCTCTTTCATCGCCCCCGGGGTCCGATTTATCCTTTATGGAAGGGTGTGGGAGGTGATATCGGTTGAGGACACCTCCATAGTGATCTCTCCAGTGGCTGGTTTGGGAGAGATTCCCAACTGGGTGGGGGAGGACATACCAGTGGATTACGAGGTGGCCCAAGAGGTTGGGGAATTAAGAGGCCAGTTAGAAAGAGTTGCAAAGGGTTTGAAAAGCCTTAGAGAGATATCTGAAGAATATGGCATTGGAGAGGGCGTTCTTAATGAGGCGCTGAAACTTATTAAGAAGCAGGTGGACGAGGGATATATTGTCCCAACAAATAGAAACGTCTCTGTGGAGGAGGGGGAGGATGAGATTGTCGTTAATGCTTGTGTTGGTACGGAGGTGGGGGAAGCAGTATCAAAACTTATTGCCTGGGAGCTCAGCAGGGAGGGCATAGGGGGTGTTGTAGTGGAGGTGGACCCTTACCGTATAGTGATACGATCCCGATATAGAGTGAAGGCGAAGGATGTTGCCAGAATATTGAAAAGATTGTCCTCATCACCCCTAAGAGAGCATCTTTCTTTAAGCCTGAGAGAGAGCATGATCTTTCGGTGGCAGATATTGCACGTGGCGAAGAAATTTGGGGTTATTGACCGGGAAGCGACTTTGAAGGATATAAACATGAATCGGCTTATAGAGAGGCTGGAGGGGACCCCTGTATATAGAGAGGCGGTAGAAAGAATTCTACAGGAGAGAATGGACCTTCAAAACACCACCCAGTTTCTTAAAAAGATTGCTCGGGGTGAGATAAATGTTGTAATACAGGGTCTCTCACCAATTGGTGCTGCGTACAGAGACGCACGGAGAGAGCTGTTATATGCCGCTGCGGACGAGGATATGATTTTAAGAATAGTTGAGAGGAGACTTCTAGAGACCCCTTTGAAGATGGTATGTCTCAACTGCCTTTCTACCTGGAGAGCCACTGCTGGTGGGAATGCGCCTCTTGTCTGCCCCTCATGCTCATCCAAGAGGGTCTCTGCTCTTCATCCAATGGATTATGATAGAATGGAGAAGAGCTTAAAAAAGAGGGATTTCGCATCTCTCTCCTCCTCAGACAGGAAAAGGTTGAGCCTCTCTGCTGATCTCATCATGACACATGGAAGAAATGCTTTACTCGTACTGGCCGGGAGGGGTGTTGGGCCGACTGAAGCCGCAAGGATACTGTCGTATCCATATGAGGATAAAAGGGATCTTGTGAAGGAGGTTAGAAAGGCTGAGATAAGATATGCCAGGAACAGGCAGTTCTGGGCATAACCAAAAGTTTTTTTACATTGGTTGAGGTATTAAATAATGAATTTATAATGGCACAGGGGGGTTTTAGATGCTAGATTTTGAACTTTTATCGTCAAAAAAGGTTTTGGCTCTGATAGTTCTTATTATAGTTGTAGTGGGTGCTGGGGTTTATTTTTATAGTGCTATGAAGGAGAAGAAGCCGTCTGGAAACAGTGAGACCGAGAAGAACAGGAAGCCGTTCGCGGATGTAACTGTTGATAAGAATATTGTGAAGGTTGGTGAGAGCGTACACTTCAACGCTAACAAAAGCTATGATCCAGACGGTGACACTCTCTTTTACTTCTGGGACTTTGATGACAATGTGGATTCCGATATGGATGGGAACTATCAGAATGACCATGATGCCACAGGGGTGAGTGTGGAACACGCTTATACTAATCCCGGTCAGTATCGTGTAACACTTACGGTGACAGATGGTGAACTTTCCGATAGCGCACATGTCACCATAACAGTACTGGAGAGTGGTGGTGGGGGTGAAGGTACACCACCTAATGTTACGTTCCTTCCTCCAATACACATTCAGGCTAATCCGCCAATAAGGGAGCAGTGGAAGCTAACAGTCCAGGCGGTGGAGAGGGAGGAGTACTACATGAATTATACAATAAAGATATACCATAATGAGACCCTACTTCTATCCCTTCCACTGGATGAGGCCACAGAAGGAAGCGTGATTTTCAGGGATGTTGATCTTTCAAATACGCTGTCTGAGGGGGACACGATCACCTTGTATCCATCGGAAAGCTTTCCGGTGGCGGAAGGGGATGTTGTAAGACTGTTTTATGGGGATTTTGACACACCCTCTGCAGAGGTTGTTCTCACATCCATAACGCCCTGAAAAAAGAGATTGTGTCGGTGTGGAGAGGGGGGAGGCTCTAAAGCATGTGTGGGGAG
>JAGHBW010000028.1 GCA_021160765.1 Thermoplasmata archaeon | reverse complement strand
TTGTTACCCTGCCATTTCGCACGTATTTTATTATACGATGAGACCAATCATACTCATAATAGTAAACGATACTGCTGGCGACCAGATCGTCTATCCCATCCCCATCAATATCCCCAGCACCAATCTGAACCCCTAGACCCTCCGGATACCAGCTGCTTGGAGGGGTCATACCAGTTATAATAACATCCGCATTGCTATCCTTCAGAGTGGTGGGCCACTCTCTTCTTCCAAAGAAGATGTACACCATACCACGTTTTCCATTAGCAACAGCAGCACTGGTGATCAAATCCTTCAGGCCGTCACCATTAAGATCCGCTGTAACCACAGAAGCACCAAAAGTGGGGCTACTCCCAGATATGGTGACATTTGCGTTTGTATCATAAAGCCTACTATTTACGTTGAGCATTCCGAAATAAATGACCACCTTCCCATTAGTTCCTCCAGACCATGATGAGTATCCAGGAATGCCTATGATTTCATCATCTACTCCGTCTCCATTTATATCAGCTGCCTCCACACCTGAACCCATGTATTGCGTTCCACTAGCGGACGGTAGAAAAGTCTGATCAGGGCTCTCTTCTGACAGATCAAAATACCCCGTGAGGCGTTCATCTCTTAGGCCATACTGCCCCCCACCATTCACCTCACTCCCCGATACTCTCTTATCTTCTGGTGCAGCCATTGTAATAATGGGCATGGCTAAAATCACTGCTAAGGCTATAATAGCACCTTTCAGCATATTTGGAAATTTCTGGCTCATAAATTATCACCTCAAAACTGGAGAAAGACCTTTTTACTGGTTGGTAGAAATTAACCAGCCCGTTTTTATATAAAGGTATTTGAATGGATTTTTCCCACTATATAACAATAACTAGAGCACCTTGAATGCTTTAGGCCGCAATTTGGGAGGAGATAACAAGCATGTTATTTCTTATTTTCACCCATTAAAACATTTTCTGGCACACACAGTTTTCAAAATGGCGAAGTCGTAACGAAAACGCACAGGACCTTCGGTTCAAATCCCATACGTTAATGAATGTCTAATTATACAACAATGAGAGTGCAGGGGCTGGGATTTGACCTGGAAGAATACTCCGTGATGATCCAGAAAATAGACGTATTCTTCCGGCTTGTGCGTTTCCATCGTTAATGTAACCGTTCTGGAAACGCACAAGACCTTCGGTTCAAATCCCATACGTTAATGAATGTCTAATTATACAACAATGAGAGTGCAGGGGCTGGGATTTGAACCCAGGGACCACTAAGGACTAGACCCTCAATCTAGCGCCGTTGACCAGGCTTGGCTACCCCTGCACGTCTCTAGGCTTTAATATTTTTCATATTTAACCTTTGCTGAAGCCCCCTCTCACTGGATGGCTTTGCTGAGCTCTTCCCTGAACTCCGAGAACTTCTCCTGAAGATAATTGAGTGCATACTCTAAGGCGTCCTTTGCAGTAAGTGAACCGTCAGTCTCAAACCTGAATATGAACTTCCTTTGATCCCCTTCAACCTTTATTGCACCTTCTTCACAGTTCTCAACGCAGTTTCTGCAGAGGTTGCACGCCTCCAGGTCAGCCACCACAAGGTTCTTCTTCTTGTCCACAGAGAGAGCTTTTCGGGGGCATGTTGCAGCGCAACCTTCTGCGTTGTGCACCCTGTTGTTGTCTATGGTGATCTTGGGATAGTACTGATATCCGCAGATGGTGACCGGTTGCCACTTGGCGTGCTGCTCACCGGTTCCCAGAACCGCAGTTGCGTATATAAGAAGGGCCTGGTTCTCCCTGAGCTTCACAATGGGTATCAGCTCCTCCTTTACCCTGAACCTGCTGTCCCCGATGGGCTGTAGGTCGCCGGAATAGACCGTGCAGGGCCCCCTCTTGTTTATGACGAACATCAGGGTACAGAGCGGACACCCAACCCCACCGCAGGAGCACTTATCCCTGAAGTTGAACATCTTAAGGTCTGTGGGGATTGGGACCATTGCAAGGCGGTGTGCTATAATCTCATCAAACAGGGCAGATTGAGATGAGTACTCCCTGCCCTCCTCATCCCTTATTGTTCCCATGTGAAACTCCACTTCCTCTATAGCCATCTTTGGGGTGTTGGCTATGAGTACCCTGCGCAGAGAGTTCACTAGATACGGGGTGGCGTCTGAGATGATGAGGGTAGCCCTGGTCTCCTCCAGTTCTCTTATCTCTATCTTCATCTTCAAACCCTTCTTCCTCTTTTACCGCCCTTAGGTCTGCATCCGTCGTGGGGGATGGGGGTAACGTCCTCTATTCTTCCAATCCTCAGCCCTGCCCTGGCCAGAGACCTTATGGCCGCCTGTGCCCCGGGGCCGGGGGACTTCGGGCCATTTCCACCAGGCCCACGCACCTTGATGTGTATGTTTGTGATCCCCTTCTCCTTGGCGATCTCCGCGATCCTCTCCCCAACCTTCATGGCAGCGTAGGGGGACGCCTCATCTCTGGCCGCCTTAACCACCATGCCGCCGGAACATTTTGCTATGGTCTCAGCTCCAGTTAGATCCGTCAGGGTTATGATGATGTTGTTGTAGGAGGCGTATATGTGAGCTATTCCCCACCTGGGCTTATCCATCACTCCTCACCTCCTTCCTTTGCTGCCTGAGGGACGGATGCTGCTGCCCTTACTATCTCCGGCCTCATGGGGTGCTCCTCGTTGGAGAAGGGGGATGATGGGTTGTACATTATTGTGTCCTCCTCCGCCCTCCTCACCAGGTACCCGGGGATGGTGACCCTACGACCGTTCAGATATATGTGGCCGTGAACTATGAGCTGGCGGGCCTGTTTAATGGTCACTGCAAGGCCCCTGCTGTAAACTATGCTCTGAAGCCTCCGGGAGAGTATGTCCTCCACAGTAAGCCCCAGAACGTCATTCAGATCTGCGTCCTTTGGAAGGAGCCCCAGAGAGTAGAGCTTCTCCATGAGGTTCTTGATCTCCCTCATGGCCTGCCCCTCACCGGTTCTCGCCCTTGCCTGAAGCTCTCTGGCCTGCGCCCTGAATCCTCTCAGAATGGATTGCGCCTTCCAGAGCTCTCTCTTGTTCTTAAGGCCGAATTTGAAGAGTATCTCCTTCTCCTCCGCGATTCTCTCCGCCTGCCACGGGTGGGAGGGGGACTCATACCTCTTTCTCAGAAATCTTGGGTCACCCATCTTCTACCACCTTCACCTTCTTCTCCTCACCACACCGATTGTGGCTCCTGATCTTCCGTTGGACCTTGTTCTCTGACCGCGCACCTTCTGGCCAGTCTCATGCCTTATCCCGCGGTAGCACCTGATCTTCTTCAGGTGATTTATATCGTCCCTGCGGGAGGAATCAAGGTCTGATGAGAGGTAATGTATGTCCTCACCGCTGAAGAGGTCCTTTCTGTGATTTAACATCCAGGGCGGCAGGTGTTTTGGAAGGTTGAGAAGGACCTCCTCAAGCTTCTCTATCTCCTCGTCGGTGAGCTCCCCAGCCTTTTTGTCGTATGGCAGGTCCAGAATGTCCACTATCGCCTTGCTCAGGCGGTAGTTCACCCCCTTTATCATGGTGAGTGCGTCCACCATCTTCCTGTTTCCGTCAACGTCCGTGTTGACAAGGCGTATGATGTACTTGAACCCCTCAGGGGTCTCATCCTCCGCCGGTTTTGTCCCTTCCGTTTTCTTCCTGGCCATCTTGAGCCTCCAGAGATTTAACCATCTACTTATAGTTACTGGGAAGATGGGGAAAGTTTTGATGTTTATAAAAGTTTGCTTCAACCCTTTTGATAGACCCAATTTTTTTATTCCTGAAAGACAATCCACTTAACCACAGGGTGAGACGCATGACAGAGGAGTATTCTCAGATGGAGCCCCGGGGGGCAGTTGATTTCGTCTATAAGATGGTGGAGAAACACACGGAGAAGTTCAAAAACTCCCTACCAATGATAGCATCGGAGAACCTCATATCACCCCTTGCCCGTCGTATGCTGGTTACAGACCTCACAGACAGGTATGCAGAGGGTTTACCTAGGAAGAGATACTATCAGGGGAACGAGTTCTTTGACGAGATAGAGATATTGGGAACAGAGCTGGCCAAGAGGCTATTCAGGGCCAAAGAGGCAGATTTGAGGCCGATATCGGGAACGGTGGCGAACATGGCGGTGTTCTTCGCCTTCGCAGAGCCTGGCGACACATACACCGCCCTCAGCCTCAACGACGGCGCCCACATATCCTCCGCCGCCTTCGGTGCGGCGGGCTTAAGAGGGCTCAATGAGGTCACATATCCCTTTGACTACGAGAACATGAATATAGATGTGGACAAGACGATCAAAATGCTCAAGGAGGTTAAGCCGAAACTGGCCCTCTTCGGCAGATCTGTCTTCCTTTTCCCCTCCCCTATTAAGGAACTTAAGGACACATTGGAGGAGATAGGGGCAGTTG
>JAGHBW010000241.1 GCA_021160765.1 Thermoplasmata archaeon | reverse complement strand
TAATAGAAGTAAGAGATGCCGTTTTTGACCTGTGTATCGTTGTAGGAGAGGTGAGAGAAGGGGAGGGATTGGAGAAGAGAGAGATCACTGGGTGAGGTTCCTCTGTAGATGTTGTAGGAGATGATAGGTCTTCCACCGTTGAAAGGTGGGGGTTTCCATGAGAGATAGATGAAGGAATTGCCTGGTGTTGCTGTGAGATTGGAGGGGGGATCTGGATATCTGAAGGGAGAGGTGGTGAGCTTGACCGAGGGAGGAGATTCACCAATCCTATTTATGGCGGTTACGTAATAGGTGTAGTTCTGTCCGTTTATGAGGGAGGTGTCGTTGAAGAAAGTTGTGGAGGCTGGTAGGGTAGACAAGAGGGAGAAGGAAGAGTTTTCCGTTGAGCGGTAAACCCTGTAGGATATGATGGAATATCCGCCATCATCGGAAGGAGGATCCCATGAGAGATTGATGAAGGAATTGCCCTCATGGGAGGATATGTTCTGAGGAGGAGTGGGTGGAGTGGCACCGAAAGAATAAATGGTGTTTTTTTGTGCTATAATGAGAGAGCCATTAGAATTGATAGAAATGTAGGATTCCCTATTGCGAAAGAGGAGGGACCGCTTCCATTTTATCGTGCCGTTGGGAAGGATTGCTGTCACGTTTCCAGTGGAAGTTGTGTAAAATATGACGTTGTTGGAGGAGATCGCTTGAAGATATGCTTTTTCTATTGTGACATTGCCAAGATAGAACCTATCCTTTACTCTGCCAGTAGTTGGTGAGAAGACATACAAGTAATGCTTAGTGGAGAGCCTACTTTCAGTAGCAATTGCAATAATGTCACCATTTGTGAGTAGACCCAGCGGTGAGAAAACAAGTCCTAGGTTGAGAGACCACCGCAGAGAGCCATTTGGATATAATGAAAATAGGCCAGAGGAGGACGAGATAAGGATGAGAACCCCATCATCATCAATTAAAGGACCCCATCCCACCTCTCCCCGACGAAAAAGGATTGTACCGTTTGCTGGATCAACACAGTAAAGATATCCTCCACCACAGATATAAATCCAACCATGGGGGTGGATGCGGTTGTACTCAGAAGTGTAATAGAGGTTCTGAGTGGTCTGATTATAGGCAATCTTCCATTTTATCGTGCCATTGGGATAAAAAGCGTATGGGCCATCATAGAGATTTCCATCTGTACCAACGACGGGTGGAGAATATGGATATGTATTATTCCCCGACGGGGAACCGGTCAATATGTAATTCCAAAGCAACTCCCCCTTCAGGTTGAAAACAAAAAGTCCTGATTTCGGGGGATCCACGTTTGTTGTCACGGCAACCATAAATATTGTTCCATTACCACCTATGGAACAAGAAAGGGGATGCCATGAAGGCATGTTTTTTCTCCACAATATCGTCCCATTGGAGGAGATCGCGTAAAGGTACGGTGAGGAAATGACGACAATCATGTCATTTGGACCAATAAGGGGTTTGTGATAACACCCAGCGCCACTTACGTTTACCGACCACAGAACAGGGGGAATGTTATATGAAACATTATATCTGCTTCTGAGGGTACCCCGTTCATCGCAATATGGAAGAGGCCAGGGGTGGAGATCTGTAAGGTTGCGGGGGGGCATTCCAGTGGTGTTGAATGATGTTGTGAATGGGGAGGGAATAGGGGGTGAAGCGGACAAATCTGAAAAGAGGTGAAATGAGACTGTAAGAAGCGATAGGAGAAGAAGGAAAGAAACCGCATAGTGGCAGGAGCAAACCACACCTCTTACCATCAGTATAAATCATACCGTGTTCCTTATTTAAAAATAATGTTCATGTGTGTTTAACTCCATTGAATCCGTCAAGAAGGAACATGTTTCATCGTTTAAGAAAAATCTTTTTTATCCTTGCCACCATAATTTCCTCCAGGTGAGACAAATGGAAAGGCTTAAAGTAGCCGTATTCGCCTCGGGAAGGGGTTCTGATTTTCAATCCCTCATAGATGCCAGGGATAGAGGCGAACTTGATGTTGACCTGGTCCTTCTTGTCTCAAACCGCCCCGGGGCTATGTGCATAGAGAGAGCGAAGAAGGCAGGTATAGACACATTTGTACTGGACCACCACGGAATGGAGAGGGAGGAGTGGGAGGAGAGGGTGGAGGTTGAGCTGAGGAGGAAGGGGGTGAACTTCATTGTACTGGCGGGCTTCATGCGCCTCCTCTCCGCCTCCTTCGTGAGCCGCTGGAGGAACAAGATCATAAACATTCATCCAGCGCTTCTCCCATCCTTCCCCGGGGTGCACGCCCACAGAGACGCCCTTGATTACGGCGTTAAAGTAACGGGCCTTACAATACACTTCGTTGATGAGAAGATGGACCACGGGCCCGTCATATTCCAGTATCCGGTGTGGGTGAAGGACGACGATACGGAGGAGAGCCTCTCTCAGAGGGTGCTTGAGCAGGAGCACATATGGTATCCAAAGGTTCTTCAATGGATAGCTGAGGGGCGGGTCAGGGTGGAGGGAAGGGTGGTTAAAATAGAGGGGATAACGGATAGGGAAAACGCCCCGTGGATTGAACCCCCATAATAATGAGACGATAAAGAGAACACATCACTGAGATGAAACACTGAATGCAGAAAATCTTATAAGGGCCTAACACAAATCCACCTTGATGATGTGGATTAAGAAAGCAACAGCGCTTATTCTGGGCGGATTGCTCGTGCTGGTTGGAGTGGTTTTACTCGTCAGCAGCGGGGAGGAGGAGAAGAGGAAACCCATGCGCATTCAGATAGACGATGATGACCCCAGGGTTGGGGAGACCATAAACTTCACGGTAAGCGGAGTGCATAAAGGTGCGAACGTCACATGGAAATTGGGGGATAGCACCACACTTTACGGCATAGCAGTCACCCACACATATAACAGGTCTGCGTTTTACAGCGTGGTTGTGCTCGCCAGGTGGGAAGAGGGGGGCAAGGAGAGAAAGGAGAGGGCGAACGCAACGGTATCGGTGAAGAACACAGATTATCACATCAGCAGGGAGGGTGACGGGTTCAGAAATCTACGCCCCCTTTGGATCCGGGGAAGGGGTATCTATGCACCTATTGAACCAGGGGTATCAAAGCCCGTGGTGTACATCAACATAACAATTCATGGGGCAGTGGGAAGTGTGGGTGCAGAGGTGGATTTCGTCAATGAAACCAGGGGAAAGATCTTGAGGGAGGAGTACACCCACGCCCCATATCAAGACATTCAATTCAACTGGATAATTGATCCGAATGAAATTCCAATGGTGGACGAGGAGAGCCAGATAATATCCTTCGTGATGGTTAAGGAGGGACGTTGCGGCTCGTGGGAGATCTCCATAGAGGTCTATTATTGAGATTACGTCTTTATGCTCAGGGATGAGAGGGAGAGGTCCGTTTTCAGGATCCCCCTCAGACTCTTTATCTCGTTGTAGAGTGCGATGACCTCTTTCACCTTCCCCTTCACAAGTATTGCTTCCATACAGAGGTCTTCATCCAGGTGGAGATGGGATGAGACACCCACAACGTCCAGATGATGGTGCTGGACGTGAAGCATCCTGTCCGTCACCACCCCCTTATGGTGGTCATAGATTACCGTTATCGTACCCACAGCGGGTGCCTCCGGATCCTCCAGGAACTTCTGGGAGATCTTCTCCCGTATCATGTCCCTTATGGCCTCTGATCGGTTCGTATATCCCTCTGAACGTATGATTTCATCAAAACGCTGAAGTAATTCCGGCTCAAGTGAGATCCCGACCCTGACCACTCTGTCCATCTTCTCACCCCGGGGTATATCGCACCCCGTGTATAAAAATTAACCCATACGTGCTACGGAGGGTGGGAGAAAAAGATATATGGTGAGATCCCTATTTTTTCCCCGGTGAAACGATGAAAACAGCGC
>JAGHBW010000250.1 GCA_021160765.1 Thermoplasmata archaeon | reverse complement strand
GAAGAGAGCGCACCTGAAAAAAAGTTGAAACCCCTTCCGACAAAGAAGGCTGTGAAAGAGGAGAAAAAAAAGATCCCCGGGGTGGAGGAAAAAGAAGAGATGGAGAAGAAGGGAGAGATAGAAGAAGAGGTAACTGAGGAAGAGGAGAAAGTAGAGGGGGAGAGGGAAGAAGAGGGTGTAGAGGAAGAAGAAAAGGAGGTTGTTGAGGAGGAGAGAAAGAGAGAGAGGGTGGCGGTCAAGTTCAACATTCGTACTATCTTCAGTCCTTTAACAAAGATTGCAGAGGCTATTGGAAAAAGAAAGAGGGCCCCAACACCAGATCTTGAAGGCGTTGATGTTGTCAAGGTCGCCAGGCCCAGGAAGGTTCCAAGGACCGCACTGGAAACCCTTCCACCCCCAGACTGGGAGTTCCTTAGAGAGTATGATATAAGTTTTGGGATTGCAAAGGTGAGGATATATCTGGACCCGGAAACCAGCAGTTACATCTATTGGGTCATAGAACCACCACTAACGGAGGGGGAGAAGAACACGCTGGAACGAATAAAAAAGCTACTTCACATTGCACTTCCCTACTCATTAGAGGCTGTTGAAGAAGGAAAGAGGGAGTCCTACCTCCTTGAACACTTCCAGAAGGTTGTAGATGAGTATCGTATAAAGATCTCTGAAAAGAGCCTGGAGAAGTTGAAGTACTACGTCACCAGAGACTTCTTGGGATATAACAAAATTGACCCCATTATGCACGACCCACACGTGGAGGACGTCTCCTGCGATGGACCGGAGATTCCAATTTATCTCTATCACAGGGATTATGGTTCCATAAAGACCAACGTGATTTTTGAAAACGATGAGGTGTTAGACGGTTTTGTTGTGAGCCTCGCCCAGAAGTGCAGAAAGACAATCTCAGTGGCCAACCCCATTTTGGATGCAACACTTCCGGATGGCTCCCGACTGAATGCAACCTATGGGAGGGAGATAACCACAAGAGGGTCCTCGTTTACTATAAGGAAGTTCAGAGAGGAACCCCTAACAGTTGTGGATCTCGTTGAAAACAATACCATGTCAGACGAGATGGCTGCACATTTCTGGCTCGCTGTTCAATATGGTGAATCCATGATTTTTGCTGGTGGAACAGCTTCGGGTAAGACCTCAACCATGAACGCTATCTCAATATTTATCCCTCCCTCCTCCAAGATAATCTCCATAGAGGACACAAGGGAGGTGAACCTACCTCACGAGAACTGGATTGCTGGGATAACAAGGGGTGGGGCGGAAGCAGAAAGGCCTGGGGACATAGGGATGTACGACCTCCTCAGAGCTGCATTAAGGCAGAGGCCCGAATATGTTATAGTGGGTGAGGTTAGAGGGAAGGAGACCATGACCATGTTTCAGGCGATGGCTACAGGGCACACCACGTACTCAACAATGCATGCCGATTCCGTAAAGTCCATAGTTTACAGGCTGGAGAACCCACCAATAAGCATACCAAGGGTTCTTATCCAAGCCCTGAACCTTGTTGCTATTCATAAACAGATAAAGGTAAAGGATAAGAGGGTACGAAGGATAACAGAGATTGTTGAAATTGTAGACATTGAACCCACAACTATGGAGGTCGTTACCAATCAGGTCTTTCGCTGGAACCCGCGAACAGATACCTTCATTTACGGCGGACACTCAAACCTATACGAGAAGATAATGGATCTTGAGGATATGAGCAGAGAGGAGGTGCTTGAAGAGAGAGATCAGAGAGCTGAGGTGATAAGGTGGATGGTTAGAAACGGGGTTAGGAAGTTCTGGGACGTCGCAAGAGTGGTGGCGGAGTACTATGAAGACTCAGAGAGAACACTCTCCATCATAAGAAAGAATCCAGAGGTTATCGGAAACCCACTGGAGGTTTTTGAGAAGAGAGGAAAGGGAGCGGCAGGGGTTGGGAGAAAAGCTACGGAGGCCCCCGCATAGGTGATGAACCATGCCGATTACTAAATTTCAGAAACTCGCTTACAGTCTTCCCGGAATATCCAATATAGGGGGTATGCTGGGAAAAAGATATAAAAAGACTTTTCTTCTTCTTCAAAAGGCTGGAAAGGACATTACCCCAGAAGTTTATTACTCCGCCCTTATCCTAGCAGTAATCGTTTCATTCGTTTCCGGTCTTATAATTGATTTCATTATCTTTGGCCTATTTCTACCCTTCCTGGAGGCATATGGAGTTGGTGGGATAGGCCAGGACTTAGAAAGTCTTCTTACAATCATCATACCGGTTATAACCACTGTTTTGGGATACTTCATCTACCACATATTGGGCCTTAAGATGACTGTCAGGGAGAGGGCAAAGAAGATTGACCGCTCCATACCCTATGCTGTAAATTACATGGCTGCAATGGCCTCAGCAGATGTCTCCCCTGCAGACATATTCAGGGGGCTTGCCACACAGGAGATATACGGCGAGATACAGAAAGAGGCGGAGAAAATAGCCAGGGATATTGACCTGCTGGGCATGGATTTAATGGGTGTTCTTAAAAGGGCAATAGTGCGTTCCCCCTCGGAGAAATGGGCTGAGTTCCTGCAAGGAACAATAACCACCTCAAGCTCTGGTGGAAGCCTTAAAAAGTACTTTGAGGTGAAAGCTGAAGAATACATGCGTGATGCAAGGCTCAATTTGCAACAGGAGCTGCAGAGCCTTGGAGTTATGGCGGAGAGCTTTGTCACTGTGGTTGTGGCGGCACCCCTCTTCCTCATAATCATTATGGCGGTTATGGCAATGCTGGGTGATGAAGCGGGGGAGTTCTTCCTTACGATGATAGTAGCTGTCATGATCCCTCTTATGCAACTCCTCTTCGCAATAGTGCTTAAGGATGCTGCAAAGATGTGAGTGGTGCTTGAAAATGGATCCGGAAACAGATTACTACCATGAAAAGAAGAACCTGAAGGTCATAGTACCTCCGAAAGAGGTAGTAGCTATAAAAAAGATCTTTAAAGGTAAAGGGAAGGAGAGGGAAGAGGTATTCAGATTGAAGGCTTCTAGAGAGG
>JAGHBW010000089.1 GCA_021160765.1 Thermoplasmata archaeon | reverse complement strand
GAAATGGTGCGCCTTGCCAAAGAGGTTAACCCCGAGGTTGAGATCGCAGCGACTAGGAAGACCACCCCAGGGCTGGGATTCCTGGAGAAGATGGCGGTGGTTGCCGGTGGGGGCCTTTCCCATCGCTTCAGCCTCTCTGATATGATCCTCATAAAGGACAACCACATCAAAATTCTGGGAGGTGGCATGAAGGGAGTGAAGGAGGCCATTAAAAGGGCGAAGGGTTGGGGGTCCTTCCACAAGGTGGAGGTGGAGGTTTCATCTCTTGAGGAGGCCCTATCAGCCCTTGATGAAGGAGCGGATATAATCATGCTGGACAACTTCACACCTGAAGACGCTGAGAGGGCATACAGGGAGATCAAGAGAAGGAGAAAAGAAGTTATTGTGGAGGTTTCGGGGGGTATTCGTCCCTCAAACGTCAAACTCTACGCAAAGAGCGCAGACATAATCTCCTCCGGCTACATAACTCACTCAGCACCCTCAATAGACTTCACCCTGGAGATAACCGAACCTTGAGGAATTTTTTATATACCCTTCCCAATTCCACCATTAGACCCCCCGGGGGAGAAGCAATGGCAGAGAACGAACTTGTGAAAATAGAGAAGAAGTGGCAGAAGAGGTGGGAAAAGGAGATATCCTGGGATGCGGAGTTGGAGGAGGGGAGGAAGAAGTTCTTCTTGATCTTTGCGTATCCTGGGATCTCTGGATACCTGCACGTAGGCCACATGAGGGGTTTCACCTACTCCGACGTTATATGCCGGTACAAGAGGCAGAGGGGATACAACGTTATGTTCCCCGTGGGATTTCACGCCTCCGGCCTTCCGGCAATTTCGCTTGCAAAGAGAATTCAGCGGGAGGACCCCGCCACCATCCAGTACCTGAAGAGAAATGGTTGCCCGGAGGAGGAGATTGAGAAACTGAAGGATGTGAACTATCTGATTGAGTTCTTCTCCAAGGTGTACATAAACGATTACTGGAAGAGGTTCGGCTTCACAATAGACCTCTCCAGAGTGCTCTCAACAATCTCCCCTGGCTATAAGAGGTTTATAACGTGGCAGTTCCTAAAACTCAATGAGAAGGGGCTCCTGACAAAAAAGCCGCACTACGCACCATACTGTCCCAACTGCGGCCCAGTGGCTGTGGACGCCTCACAGACGGATGTCTCCGAGGGTGGAGACGCGGATGTGCTTGAGTACTCCGTACTGCTCTTTGAGGGACCTGATGATCTGATCCTCCCCGCAGCCACATTAAGGCCAGAGACCCTTTTCGGTGTCACAAACATGTGGCTCAACCCCGATGTGGAGTACGCAGTGGCGGAGGTGGGGGGAAAGAGATGGCTCATTTCAGAGGAGGGGTTGAAAAAGATAAAGTACCAATTGGAGGGGGTTAAGGAGGTTGGTAGACTTAAGGGTTCAGAACTCATAGGGAAGACCTGCCGTGTTCCCTACACTGGCAGGGAGGTCCCAATTCTCCCCGGCCCCTTCGTTGACCCCAAGGTGGCAACGGGGGTCGTCATGTCCGTCCCCGCTCACGCACCGTACGACTGGATCGCACTTGAGGATCTGAAAAAAGAGGAGGAGGACCCATGGAGGATCAAGGAGATCGTGAAGAAGATTGAACCAATCACTATCATAAAGAGCAGGAAGTATCCAATGGAGGACCCCGCCGGACACATTGTCAAAAGGATGGGTATCAGAAATCAGCACGAAAAGGAGAAATTGGAAGAGGCGACGAAGGAGATATACAAGGAGGAGTTCCACTCAGGAGTCCTTAACGATGTCTGCATGGACTACGCAGGGCTGAGGGTCTCTGAGATCAAGGACACCCTTAAAGTGGACCTTATGGGTATGGGCCTCATAGTCCCCTTCTACGATTTCTCCAAGGAGGTTATATGCCGCTGTGGGGAGAGGGTGGTGATAAAGAGGATAGAGGAGCAGTGGTTCATAAGATACTCAGATGAGGATTTAACGGAGAGGTCAATTGAACATTCAAAGAGAATGATGATATATCCAGAGGAGTACAAGAGAGAGCTCCCCGGGGTGCTGGAATGGTTCTCTGACAGAGCCTGCATACGCCAGGGCTCCTGGCTTGGAACGGAGTTCCCCTTCGCAAAGGGATGGATCATTGAGCCGATATCGGATTCAACCCTCTACCCCGCCTACTACATCGTTTCAAAGTATGTGAACTCCGGTGAACTTAAGGTGGAATGGATGGATGAGAGGTTCTTTGACTACGTCTATCTTGGAAGAGGGGAGATAAGTGATTTTCCGGAGGAGAGGAGGGGGGTTATTGAGAGGATAAGAAGAGACTTCCTCTATTGGTATCCTCTGGACATAAACCTGGGCGGCAAGGAGCACAAGACTGTCCACTTCCCCGTCTTCATCATGAACCACGTTGCAGTAATGCCTGAGGAGGCCTGGCCCCGGGGAATATTTGTGCACTGGTGGGTAACTCAGAAGGGGGGGGAGAAGATAGCCAAGAGCAAGGGCGGCGCGGAACCCATTCCTGACGCCATCGCTCACTACGGCGTTGACTCCATGCGCCTCTATTACTGTCACGTGGGTTCGCCGGAGATGGACATAGAGTGGAGGGAGGAGGTGGTTAAGGACTATCAGACGCGCCTTACGAGGATCCTGTCAATGGTCAGGGAGAACGTCAACGGAGGGGGGGAGGTGAAGGAGGGGTTGAAAAGGTACCTGGAGGCGGCAATTTCAAGGAGGATGAGGGAGTACCTGGAGGCCATGGAGAACTACTCATTAAGAGACGCTGCAAACACTGTATTCTTCCAGACCTTCCAGGACCTTCGCTGGTACTTCAGGAGGGGAGGGGTTGGGG
>JAGHBW010000253.1 GCA_021160765.1 Thermoplasmata archaeon | reverse complement strand
TGTATATACCGTGCCGGGGCCATCAAATTTTTGGGTGCTGTATCTAGTGTCAAAAACAAAGGCGGGATCGGGTATGTAATAATTTCCGGAGTATCTGTTCGCAGGGTTTGTAATCCACACCGCACCCCAGGTGCATATGTCATCTATGGCGTCGTAATTCAGTCTTGCAACATCCAGCCCCAAGATATAGTCTAAATTACTGCGACCCCCCCCAGAGGGGAATTCAAAGGAGAAGTCCATTATATTTTCCATACTGTACACACCCGGAAGCAGATTGAAATCGTATATCCCAACAATCGGCGGGACGTAACCGTACTCTACAAAGATCAGGTCAGGTATCCCATTCCCGTCCAGGTTGGCAGCAATGACCTTGGTTGGGTATTCCATAATCGTACTAATGGAATCAAGTCTTCCTGACGTCCAATGGATTGTTATGTCCACTACATCGTCAAACTCTGCACCGTTAGAGACGTTGTTAATGTCCTTCACAACAAAGATAGTGATGTTACAGAATGAGGGGGCCGCCTTTTCATACCGCTTCTCTGTGTAAACCAGATCCAGCCTCCCATCGCCGTCCACGTCCACCACGTCCATTCCATACCCTGGCACAGTGGAGGGGACCCCCTCAACTACCTTATCCGGATGTGTCCCCGACTCCCCCCGGTCGCAGTGTATAACCCCCGGGGAGGTGGCGGAGCCGCCATAAATGATGGAGATTGTGCCGTTTTTGTACTCCCGCGCAGAGTATAGCAGGAGTGCCCCATACTGGCTCAGGTACCTCTCAAACCTTTTTGATGTGGTGTTTTTGTAGGAGAGGATGATCAGATCGTCGTATCCGTCGCTGTTAATATCGCCGAGATAGATGGCGTTATTGATAAAGTACTTTTCATATCCATAGGGAGAGATAAAACCATATCCAAAATTATAGTACACCCAGACGTAGTTTCCAGCATACGTAACATTCCTCTGGCCCAATATAAGAAGATCGTAATCCGTAAAGTTCAGTTCACTGTAATTATTGTAGAAGTCAAAATAGCCAAAGATGGCGAAGGAGTAAAGTGTTCCATTGATTGTAATGTTTGTCTTTATTAGAAATACGTCCAGCAGATCGTTGTTATTGAAGTATCCGAACAGAGGTATGAGTGAGTTGGGTGAGATCTCAAAGGGCCCCAGGCTTCCGTTCAGAACGTACTCTGAGGTGATGTTTACGTAGGTGTCATACCCAATATCGTAAAGAGACCCTGAGTCGTGAACATATGACATGTTGTAGACAACCCCAGTGGACCGTGTTCTTTCCTGTGAAAGGTGCTGGAGCTTCATCTCTCCCTCATCTATAATCTCCAGAGTGCCACTTCTTCCGCTGTTGGAGACTGGTATAAAGATAGCGGAGAGAAAAATCATTATCGTAAAACTTAGAGCACATAAACAAGACCTTCTCCTACTCCTCTCATCCATAATAACACCCAGCATAGGAATTTATTTCCAGATATTTAGTTTTTTTCAGTCCAGAGCACTTTATAACGGCTGAATGAGGTGCTACTCCCCGATTTCACAACAATTTACAGCGGGCAGTGTTGGGGGTTCAGATCTGTACGAACACCTTTTTATATCTTCACAGGAATTGCCCAGAGGGGTGAACAGATGGATGTGAAGAAGGTACTTTCAATGGTTCTGCTAACAATTGTACTTTTATCTCCAGCCTCCCTTGCGGGTGCTGGAAGTGGCGGTGGTGGCGGCGTGCTCCGGGAGACCCTCACCGGGGGGGACATCACGTCAGACACAACCTGGGGTCCCTCAGGCTCCCCGTATCTGGTCACAGAGAACCTGACCGTTGCCTCAGGGGCGACCCTCAGGATCCTCCCCGGGGTGGAGGTGCGGTGTGCAAGGAACGTAACCATAACCGTTCTGGGGAGGATTGTTGTTGAGGGGGTGGAGGGAAACAGTGTTGTTTTCAGAGCAAACGGAACGGGAACGTGGGAGGGGATAAGAATAGGAGGGGGAGGCTGGATGAACCACACGGTGATAAGGGAGACGCGCATGGGGCTTACAGTATTCAACAACTCAACTTTCTGGATGAGATATTCCTCCATCACCCTTTACACCTCCAGGCAGATAACCTGTGTGGAGAACTCCACACTATATCTCCTTGCCACACCGCTGAACACCGATTCTGCCAACATCACTGGCGGAAGGGTTTATGAGAGGAACCCGCTGACGGTTAAGGTTCTGAAAGACGTGGATATGAGCCCCTTTGAGGGGGCGATGGTGAAGATGTGGGGTGATGGGAAACTCTTCTTCGCCTCGGAGGGGTGGGGTGGCAGAGGCCCAAAGACCAATTCAAGCGGTGTTATCAGCGGGATAACAGCCCCATATCGCAATCATGAGGGGAGGGTGAACCTCTCTGCGGTCTCTATAAGAATCCAGGCCTTTGCCATGGATGTAAACCACACCTGGACAGCACAAAGAAGCGGGATAATCGCAGATGAGGAGAAGGAGGTGGTGCTGCTCTTTGACTTCACTCCCCCACCCGCCCCATCAAACTTCACTGCCAGAGGCACAGGGGGAGACACCATAGAACTTCGCTGGTCCCTGAACCACCCGGATGCTGTTCAGATTCAGGTCTTCATGAACGCCTCCAGCGGACCTAGGGACTTCACAATTATCGCCAGGGTTAGCCCTGCAGAGGGGCACTATACTGTGATGAACCTGGCTGAGGAGACCACATATTACTTTGTGCTGAGAGCTTCAGACCTAGTCCCAAACTACTCCCCCATGACTCCCGTTGTCTCGGCAACCACCCTGGACGTGACGCCACCGAAGCCCCCGGAGAATTTGAGTGCAGAAAGGGGGGAAGACTTCCTTAAAGTCTCCTGGGACCCCTCCCCCTCCCCAGACGTCACAGGATACTCCGTTTACCTGAACACCACCACAAATCTTCTCGCCAACCTCTCCTCGGAGGTGAGGAACTACAACATAACTGGGCTATACCCAGATACGGAATACACCATTTTTGTGGTGGCGTGGGACGATGCAACACCCTCTCCCCTTCCATCCACACCAGCACTGCTAAAGGTGAGGACCCTGGACACCATCCCACCCCCTGCACCGGTGTACAACTACACCCTCCTGGGGGAGATATTCCAGCCGGAGAGCGGATACCTGAACCTGAGTGGTGTTCTTCTTAAAGGGAAGGTACCGGGGGAGGAGTGGGCGCTGGTTATCGTCTACCTCAACGGTGTTGAGGTGGTAAACGCCACAGCTCACAGGGAGAACTTCACCGTCTTCGTCAATTTTGTCCCCGGGGAGAACAGGATATACCTTCAGGCCATGGACCCTGCTGGGAACATTGGTCCGAAGAGCAGGGAGATATCCTTCTTCTACGACCCAGATCCACCGCAGATAGAGGTTGAGGGGATTCCTGAAGCCCCCACCTCCCCCTTCAACCTGAACGCCCACGTGAACGTAACAGATTCATCTCCCATCCACTCTTTCTCCTGGCTCCTTCAGGGCCCTGGGGTCAACAGAAGTGGTGAGGGGGGAACAATAGAGGTGGAGGGGC
>JAGHBW010000021.1 GCA_021160765.1 Thermoplasmata archaeon | reverse complement strand
GGACTATTCGCGGTACTATTGGAACATGGGCCGGGTAGCAGTGATTTTGGGCTCTTCTACGGGATTCCAGAATAAAATAAACCTGAGAAGTTATCCGCAGAACAAGTGGATAAACATAACAGCCACACAAACCTACTGCTATTTTGGTGCTTCGGTGGCTGCTGGGGATGTAAACGGCGACGGATATGAGGACCTTGTGGTGGGTTCACCTGGGATATCTTGGTATTCCCGTCCTGGGAGGGTTTACATATACTATGGTGGCCCTTATTTCTCCTCTGGTGGCCAATACACCACTAACGATGCTAACGTAACCATAAGGAGATCATCCAGCAGCGGCTATGGTTTGGGTACTGTGGCTGTAGGTGACCACAATAGGGATGGAATAATGGATGTACTGATGGGGGACTATGCAGCTTCTGGCGGTTCCGGTGAAGCTTATCTCATCCTGGGCACCACAAGTCTACCCTCAAGCATTATTCTGGCAAATTATCCATATCAGGCGAAGATAAAAGGGCCTTCTAATTCCTATTTGGGATATTATTATGGAAAACCTCTGGCCTTCATGGATGTGGATGGGGATGGATATAAGGACCTTGTTATAGGGGCATACAGAGCACCTGGTTTCATGGGCGCCTCCCGCGCAGGGGCTGTGTACATATTCCCCGCCATCAAGCCAAAAATTGAGAACCAGTACCTGCAGCTCCTTGATGGGGACAAGCCCGATAACAAAACCTGCTATGCTGAATATAGAAACTACACATTAGAGTTCAAGGTAACGGACACCTGGCACATAGAACAGATAGAAGGGGCAGAGATTACCCTTGACTACACAACCGGCCAGATAGTACTTAAATGGGATAAAAACCTAAGGACTGTCTTTGTGGAATCGGACCCCATGAAAGTGGTGTCTATTGATCCCAGTTCGATAGTTATTACCAACGATACAATTAGAAACTGGACTGTCAGGTTTTCCATAAGGTTCTCATTAAACTTCCCAACGGAGATCCCATTGTCAGTTACATTGCACTCTTTCGGCGGTCCTCTAGAGGACATAGATGTGTATAATGAGATGTTGCGTGTGATCACTACCTTCCGCTTCTTAGGGAATCTAACTATCTATGCAGACGGTGCTCCGATTGCCTCGGGGAGTTGGGTGAAGGAGAACACCCAACTTCACTTTACGGGAGCGACTCTTGTATACAACGGAACAGATGATTTCTATCCCTCCAATGAATTGTTTAGCTTGGTCCTTCAGGACAATCTTGGGAATAGCTGGTATGACAATAGTTCCTCGGGCAGAGAGATATCATTCCGTGTGAACGTGGGTACCGCCGCCCTTACAATCCAATATGAAATTAAGGTTGTTGGTTTGCCCTTCGGTGCGGTACTCAACCCACTTCCTCCATTTGTGGTAAAGGTTGATAACGACGACCCCGGAATACCTCAAGGCTTCCTTATCCATGCCGATTCCTATGATGATCCAAACATACTGATGGACAATGATCACGAAGTTTTCTTAACGTGGAGGGATTCACCAGAATTTAATTCCGGGGTGGACCATTACGTGCTCTCATATACAAATATGACTGGGGATGTAAAAGTTATTGAGGTATATGGTGACATGCAATACCACATAGACGATGCGCCCACAGGTCTCTTTGAGGTATATCTGTGGGCAGTGGATAAAGTTGGCCATGAAGGAGCAATAACCACTTCCACCATTTTCATTGACACTCTTGGTCTGAGGTTCCTTAATTTCCAGCCTTCTGAAGAGGAGTGGCACACAACGAAGGACGTGGAATGCTCCATAACCATTGAAGATATCGGAGGTTCTCTTGTAGATGGTCCCTCCATTCAGTATGCAGTGTCCACCAATGGCACTGAAAATTTTGGACCGTGGATGAGTGCGGGAATAAACAAGTATGGTACAAGCTTACAAGTGGTGGTTCTAGCACACTTTGATGATGGCGAGGACAACTATATAAAATTCAGAGCAAAGGACCGAGCCGGGAACGGATATTTTGAGTCTGAAGCATATAAGATAAAAGTGGATACTGGCAAGGTGTCATTTAAAGATTTTTCACCTCAGGTTGAGGAGTGGCTTGTTTCTCCCACTCAGGACATCTCCATAACCCTTATGGATTCCCTAAGCGGGGTTGATGGCAGTACAATACAGTACAGATATACAACAAGGGGAAGGCAGTTCTACACCCCATGGACAGACGTAAAGGGGGTTAATAGTGGAAATACCGTCCAGGTGTCCATAACCCTCACCTTAGCGCAAGGCAAGGACAACTACATACAGTTTAGAGCCAAAGACATCGCTGGGAATTACTACTCTTACTCCCCAGAATACAATATCTGGATCAACACAATACCCAAGGTACAGATTTCACTACCGCTGGATGGTCTTGAAATCCTTGAGAATAAAAAGGTCAAGTTTGACTCTTCAGGAACCGAGGATGAAGACGGTGACACCCTTCAGTACACCTGGATCTCCAACATCTCAAATGTTCTTTCCCACTCCCCAGTATTTGAAATGAATTTGCCTCCGGGGGTACACAAAATTACCCTTGTTGTAAGCGACGGCGTTCATGAGGTGAACAGCAGCGTTATTATCACGGTAAAGGCCATTGAAAGGTGGCCCTTTACTGATACCTCCGATTACGATAATGATGGGATGCCAGATATATGGGAATACGCCTATCATCTCGATTGGCGCCATCCCTCAGCAGACAACGATGCAGATGGAGACATGTACACCGATTTACAGGAATATAAAGCTGGAACAAACCCAATAGACCCAACAAGCTATCCCGCGAAGGAGACGGAGAATGTGAAGGAAAAGGTTAGCTATCTTATGTACTTCCTTATAATTGTCATTTTAATACTTGGCGGCCTTCTCGTAAGTTCTATGATGGCATACAGATCCAAAAAAGAAGCCGAGGCCCTCAGAAGAAAGGCCATTGAGGAGGAGAAAAAACAAGAGCTGGAGGCAATGGAGAGGGCACTTCAGGGACTTTCTGCTGCTAGACTACAGATGTTGAGTTCAGGAGTAGGCGCAGCTCTACCCAGCCTCCCCGGGGCTCCTGTCTCCGCTGAACAGCAAAAAGCCCTACCCCCGGCGGAGACCCCGCCCTCAGAAGAGGCACCTCAGGAAGAGGGCTCTCCAAAAGAGATGGCAGAGGGGGGCAAGGAGGAGGGAGCACCGCAACCACCTACTGAGGGGACGGAAGAGGAGACTCCTCCTGAACCCCCTGCACCCCCAGCAGAGGAGGTCTCAACTCCCGAACAACAGTACGTTCCTCCCGGGGGGGAGGGGTCATAAACGGAGGTGATTGAGATGCAGCGTATAGGTACCATTGTGGTTTTCTTTGCACTAATTGCATCGGCATTTGTTATTCCAGCAACCTTCCTGACCTATGAGGTCGGTGCAAGCATGGGAGAGACGGATGATTTTGGATACTACTGGGTGGACAGTAAAAGCCCCGAACCAATAGTTCAATATTCATGGATTGACGCCACAACCTCTGGGACGGAAATAAGCGATCAACTATCAAGCTCATACTCCTACACAGAAGTAGATCTTCCGTTCAACTTTACTTTCTACGGTACCCCCTATGATTCAATGTATGTAACCTCTAAGGGATATGTCTCCTTTGTGGACAACACCGTATCGTCTTATGGTAACGAACTACCGGACGGCGTCTCACCCAATGGGGTCATTGCTGTCTATTGGAGCTATCCCTACTTCTGCAGTTATGCTAGCGGAGTATGGATCGCAAACGGAGTTACGGGGGATGGCGTGCGCTATTTTGTTGTGGAGTGGCACAAGGGAGGGTATGACCTCACGTATGAACTGATACTCTACGAGACAGGTGAGATAAAGCTTCAGTATAAAGATGTGGTAGCAACTTCAACCTCCTATTCCAATGGAAAAAGAGCTACCGTTGGAATTGAAAATGAAGATGGCACCATTGGACTGACATACTCCTATAACCAGGAGGTAATAACTAACAACCTTGCAATCCTGTTCACCCCCTACAAGACCGATGTGAAAGTGGAGATGACCGACGGTGATGGCGACGGGCACATAGTACTTGCTGGATACAGATACTACAACCTCCACATTGAAACATACCTGGAGGGGGGAATTGCAAGATTGAAGACCATAAGCATCTTCTTCGGGGATGTTTCTTCCTACGTCTATCTGCAGTACTCCATGGGAAGTGGGCTGTTAAACATCTCCGCAGTTAATCCAGATGACACTTATCTTTTAGTGGATGCGTGGAACTCCACATACTTAAACGATGGAATAACCAACTGGACATTTGACGTGAAGGTGATGTTTACCCCTCTATTCCCCTTAAGAGGTAACCTTTCAGTGAAAGCAGTAGTGCTCACCTACCACGCAGGTATTGGGTTCAAGACGGTAGATGACGTGCTGTTTCTGGAGAACCAATTCTACCTGATAGGTGAGATGAAGGCCTATGTAAATAAAGGCACTGGGTGGGAGTATGCGGCATATAATTCTTGGGTTAGGGACAGAATCCCCCTTAGATTCACCGGCCAGAGAATTGTGTACAACTGCACCCTTAATGATACCCTCTTCACCCAGCCAATACACCCCCCCAATGGCGTTTTCTACTTCGTTCTGACAGATGAAGACGGTGTGAAATATTATGACAACACCTCCAGCGGGAGAGAGTACGACTTCCTCCTAACTACTGGAAAGATTGGGAAGGTAAAGGTATTTGAACTCTCTGTCGGAGGCATTCCTGAGGATCAAATCCTAAACATGCCAGATTCCTATTTACTAAGAGTTGACGACGATATTCCGCCACCACCGAGTGGATTTGTAATACACGCGGACTCCTTCAGGGATCCCCGGACAGATGTAGACAATGATGATGAGCTTTTCTTAACATGGGTAAAAACAGTGGACCAGTCCTCTGGTATTTTGGGATACTATCTCAACGACACCTTCAACATAACCAACCCACAGGGGATTTTTATAAGCGCTGATAATGATAGATTTATATGGAACAGAACACAGGAGGGGGAGTACAACATTTTCATATGGGCTGAGGATCGTGTTGGACATTTCAGTACTCCCGTAAGGGCAAAAATCCTCATTGACAAACAAGAGGTCTCATTCTATGGATTTGTAGTTAGTCCCATCGGTGAGGGGGACTGGGTGAAGTCAGCCTCTCCGGTGTGCATGATCAAGGTAAAGGACTTCGGTGGCTCTGGTGTTTTAGGAGATTCCATTGAATACCAGTACTCCCCGTCCGGTCTAGAAAATATGACAGACTGGATTCCGGCAGATCTATAT
>JAGHBW010000076.1 GCA_021160765.1 Thermoplasmata archaeon | reverse complement strand
GCGGAAAGCACCCTGCCCATGTGGGGAGAGGTTATTAAGATACAGGCGGAGAACAATGCGGAATACATCATACCGAAGAGTGTACCGGGTCTTTTGGAAGTGCTTGAGGAGGTGAGGCCAAGGTTTGGGAAGCCAGAATATGACTCCAAGGATTACGACCTTGCCCTCTCAAAAACCGCTAACAGGCTTATACCACTCTATTATACCCTCTCTTTTGTCGTAGGTTTTTTTGTGGTTGGTTTGAACGTCCTGTTGTACTCAGAGCATATCACAATGAGGGGATTTGTAGGAGACCTTCTCCTGTACAGCCCTCCGATGACATTGCTGGCACTGACCTATTTCTTCTACTCTGCGATGAGGAGACAGAAGGGGTACATGAAGTTTAGAATTAAGACAGCCCCCATTATTTTGTTTGTTGGCATTAACGTCGTCCTCTTTTCCGCAGGCGCCCTTCTATGGGAACCAGAGGTTAAGAAGGGGACGATCATCACCGACAGCCCGCCGGAGGAGTATCTGTACGGGGGGGGTATAATTGAGAACACCACAATTTTCCTCACCTCCAACATATACGTTTCCCCTTCTACAACCTTGAGGATAGAGAACAGCACTATTGTCTTCAATATGAGCTTCAACGGCGAATATGGAATCTATGTGGATGAAGGGGGAAGAGTTGAGATTTTGGCTTCCCGTCTCATGTCCAATAACTCCGATTTTGGGTACCGATTTGAGATTCATGGGGAGGGATACCTTGAGAACTGTGTGATCCAGCATCTCTACTGGAATGAATCCAGAAGAAACGGTGATGGTGGCCTTGAGATATATTCCAGCGATGTTCACGTGATAAACTGTACTGTACTGGACTGCAGGACCAACGGTCTTCTGATTGCGAACTCTTCCCCGCTGATAGAGAGAAGCACCTTCAGAAACTGCAGGGACGACGCTCTGGAGGTACAGGATGCCAGCCCCGTTATAACCAACTCCACATTTGAAAACAACGAGTGGGCGATTATGGTTTTCCCTGAGAGCATGCCAGTGATCAGTGGCTGTAGAATTGTCAACAACTCCTACGGGGTTACAATAGTGGATACAGCAGGAAGGATTGAAAATACGTACTTTGAGAACAATAGCGTGGCCGCTATATGGCTGGATGGGTCAGCACACGCCGAAATGTCCGGAAACAGTTTCCAGCACAACGGAGAGGACGTGAAGGAGGGTATCTCAACAGACCAGTGCTGTTTCACCTCGGCCTTTGTTCTCCTGATCCTTGGCGTTGTGTCACTGCTGGTTCTGGTTATGAGGTTAAGAAGAGATGAGAGGGCTGATGAGAAATAGTCGTTTTCCCTCAATTATCGTTATCCACACCGTATTCCTCTGCGTCGTTATCTTCAAGTGCCTCCTTAAGGATCTTGAGGAGCTCCCTAGCGGCGTTTTCGGTTAACATCACTAGGGCGTCGCTCACGTATACCCACCTCTCCTGGTTCTCTTCTGCGATCTTCAATTTTTCATTCAATATCTCAAATCTGATGTCGTCCTTTGTTCTACCCCCAATAACCTTTGTGGCGTACAGTTTCACAAAGGATGGGCTCCTGGTGACTTCCTTTACCGTCTGGGGCATGTTCAACCTCTCCTTTTTTCAATAATAGGTATTTTTGATGATTCTTTCCTTAGGGGTTAAATAGACCAGTTCAGTCTCACGAGGGGGAAAGAAGAAGGAGTAGAGAGTTGTCACGAACTTCTCTCCCAGATCGCTCAATTTGTAATATGAGCGATATCTATTACCCTTTTTGGGATCAACGTAGTTATAGACGAGGGCGGAGCGCTGAAGGACATCCAGATGATCTGCTAGGGTTGACTGAGGCATGCCTGTTCTGTCCATTAACTCTTTGAACGAGAGAGGTTCATGCAGGAGAAGCTCTACAATTTTTCTCCTCTTCTCGTTGGAAAGTGCCTTTAGATAGGAATCCATAAGTGGATGATCCATTTTTTTATCCCCCTATGTCGGGTTATCCCGACATAAACTTAATTATTACCGCTTATTTAATCTTATTGGTGATGGAATCTTCTGGGAGGGTCTATCTTTCAACTATCTCCAAAACCCCAGTACTTCTTTTAGGACCATATAGTCCTGAAGGTGATTATGAGATCCTCAAGCAACTTTTAGAATGTTTGAGGGAAAATGGTGCAGAAAGCACTAAACTGTGTGAAGAGCTAGGAGATAGTTTTGATATGGAATCCATCAGCAGAAAATGTCTTTCGTGGGCGGAAATAGTTATCGTTCTCTTCACCAATACAGCTACACGGGGTGGTACAACTGTGGAGGCCACCCTCCTCTTCCGTGAATATCCAAAGAAGATTGAAAACACACTTTTTTTAACTGAACTGGGTGATAATGACATTCCGGCCATGTCTGAAATCTTTCTGGAGGAGGCTGAAAAGCGGAACTTAAAACTAAAAATGTACAAATGGGAGAGAGGAAGGGAGGATCTTTTAGATGTACTGTGTGAGACGTCATTTAACTTCATACAGGAGAGGGTTATGAGTTTTCTTTGACGATGAATACAGAAAAGAACTATTTCCAGATGGAGAAGTATTTATACGAAAAGTCTGACTGTTTAAGAGGGTGAACGGGGGGTGGGGTGGCTTAGAGAGATATATTAGTTCGGGGATTATGCTGGATGAGCTATCCAAACCAGATATCCACCCCCTTCTCCTTCAGGTAATCCTTTCCCTCCTCCCACTCCACCCTGTACCTCTCCGCCTCGCTCAGTATACACCCGCAGTACCCCTGCCTGTACATGTGAAGAGACCTTGATATCCTGACCGAATCCTTCCAGTTTTTCCTGAAATCAATGTAGAGGAACTTTATCCCCTCTCTCCTCCCTATCCTCCTTCCCAGGTCTCTTATCAGTTCGTGGGGCTGGTGGCGTGAGACGAGAAGGGTAGTTGTGAAGTAGTCAAATCCTCTTCTTTTCGCCTCCTCCGCCGTTCTCTTCAGCCTCATACCTATGCAGTAGGAACATCTGG
>JAGHBW010000186.1 GCA_021160765.1 Thermoplasmata archaeon | reverse complement strand
TTGAGACCAGAATTATTAACTGGGACCCCTCCTGGGACCCTGACGGGGACCCTGTTCTCTATTTTGTGCGAATAGGTTCCACGCCTGGAGAGGAGAATATCATGGCATGGAGAACCACCTACAAAGACCGTTTTGTTGAACTACCATCCTGGCTGGGTCCTGGTACATATTGGGTGCAGCTCATGGCCTCCGACGGTATGAGCTTCAGCAGGGTAGCCACATACAGGCTTATCATCGGAATTTTCAGAGTGAAGGTGACATCGGTTGATCATATAACGCTGAAAACTACAGATAATGACTCCATAGAGCTTAACATTACCAATCTGGGAACAGCCAGTGATGATTTCGTTATTAAGATAAGCGGTAGTGCTCTTTACACCGAGGGGATCACCATCTCTCCAACCGGCGGAAAGGTCAACATTTATACGGGAGGCAGTAAAATCGTACCTTTCAACATCTCCACCCATTCCGCCAAACCTGGTACCTATTACCTTAACTTTACAATTGTCTCACCCAAGACATCTGCTTCTGCTAGACAATCTGTATTGATTGAGGTTATTGGAAAGGGAGGAGGGACACCCTCTGGCCTTCAACCCACACCCGCAGAGCCTACTTTGAAATGGTACCACATTGGTATTATTCTGTTTTTCGCTGCACTGGGTGTGCTTATTGTGAGAGAGATCTACCTCATCTTCAGGTCTAGAAAGAGAGCGGAATAACATATAAATAACCAGGTTTAGTTAGGCACCTGATGTCGCTCCTACCCGTTCTGCACGGACTAGGCGTCCTTCTGGGCCTATATCTACTTATAAAGGGGAGCGACTGGTTTGTGGAGGGCGCTGCCTCCCTTGCCCTCAAAAGAGGTGTTTCACAGCACCTCATAGGTTTCACATTAGTTGCTTTCGCCACCTCCCTTCCTGAACTTGCCACCACCGTTGCTTCAAGGACCGCTGGTGAGGCAGATCTTCCCGTGGGAAACATATTAGGCTCTAACATAGCAAATATTGGCCTTGTTTTAGGTGCTGCGGCTCTATTTCTGCCCATAAAATCCAATCCGGAGGTTAGAAGGGATGCGGTCTTCATGCTCTTCACAACACTTCTTCTCGGAGGCGTTCTTTATTTCCTGAAGGTGTTGAATATCGTCATCGGGGCCATTTTCTTATCTATATACACAGTCTATCTCTACTACCTGCGCAGAGGTATGATGGGGGATGAGGAAGATAGAAAAATTGTGAAAGGGCCCATAAAGAAAGAGATCATTCTGCTTATTATAGGATTTGTCGCACTATCTTTGGGTGCTGAGGTTTTGGTGAAGTATTCTATTGCATTAGCGCTGGACCTTAGGGTAGCCACAGGGGTCATTGGACTGACCATAGTGGCTGTTGGAACGTCCTTTCCTGAACTTGCCACATCACTTACCGCAGCCCTGAAGAAGAATGAAGGTCTAGCTATAGGAAACGTTCTGGGGTCCAACATAATAAACCTACTTCTTATCTTGGGCGTGCTTGGAACATCATACGGCGTCAAAGGAACCCCGGTGGCCTCATACATGATCGGTGTGATCCTGCCCATACTATTGGGAATAACCCTCATAGAATTCCTGTTCTCATTTAAGACTCAGGGAAGACCGCACGGGGTTGTGCTTCTCTCTGTCTACATCCTTTTCCTCTATTTTCTCTTTCATTAAATAAAAAGAGGGCCCAGAGATACCCCAGAAGAAAAAAGTTTTTTATACACCATCCACCCTTAACTTCCCTGGACATGCTTTTGTGGGAGGTGCTATTATGAGAAATGGCAAGTATGTGTGGATTTTTGCTCTTATGATGACCTTAGTTTTTCTATTTCCACCCATTCCGTCAGTTTTCTCAACTGAAGGGGGAAATCTTCCGAAAGATGAGGCAGAACCCCTAAGGACGCATGAGAACCCCCCTCCACAAATCACCTCCGACAGCATAGACCCCTATGAGTCACTTTATTGGGAAAGATACGGATATCCAAACGGCAGGGAGACCCCCACCATGGGCTATATGGAAAGTGAGGGGAAGGTGTACATCTACGGTGGAGGCTACATCACACGCAGCTCTGCGGTAGCTTACGGGGACATGTGGGTTGTGAACCTCTCCACCGGAAGGTTTGACGCTTTACTCCTTGACCCCTCTCCGGAGGGGAGGGTGAAACAGTACTCCGCATATAACCCCTGGCACCACAAAATTTTCGTTTACGGCGGCTTCGGGGAGTATCAGATAAAGTATTCTGATCTATGGGAATTTGACATGATGAGTAAGTCATGGAAGAGACTCCTCTCATCTTCAAACATACCCCTCAGATACGATGGGGCTATGGTTTATTATAAAAAGGACAACTGTCTATTTCTTCTAGCTGGAAAGGACTATAATGGCGAAAACGTGACAGATTTCTACAAACTTGATCTCTACACCTTGACGTACACCCAGCTCACAGTACCGGAATCCTTCCTGCCAAGATTTGGACATTCTATGGCAATAGACGAAGATAGGGGAGTTATATATGTCATGGGCGGCAGAAATAGGGTGTATGGTAGGCTGTCAGAGTTCTGGAAGTATGAGATAAGCACAGGTACTTGGACCTCTATAGACCTCCCCTCCTATTTTGAGTATCAGGAAGGCGGAACAATCTTCTATCGGTCAGATGTCTCCGCAGTCTATTTATGGGGGGGAAGGGTGTCCTCTTCATCATACACAAATAAAATGTGCTGCTACTACACAACTAACCACACATGGGCCCTGATAAACGGCACAGGAAGCATCCCCTCAGGAAGGGCCTATTTCGGTCATTGCTACTCAGATCAATATGAAAGGTTGTTTGTCTTCGGTGGTTCAAGGGGGTATTCCAGATACAATCAGCTCTTCTACATGGATCTAGACACCCATCACTGGACGGATATCCCCACTAAATCCATAGGAACCACGAGAAGTGGTTTGAAGGCATTCCGTATCAAGGGCACCCCCTACATCTACTTTATGAACGTATTCCGCTCCTCTTATTCGGGGAGAATCTATTTCTACAGGTGGAACCTTTCAAGCATGGAGTGGGAGGTTGTGTACAACCGATCAGACAATGAGGGACCGCATTACAGGTATCACTCTGGCTGGGTCTACGACGACGCCCGGGGAAAGATCTACATGTATGGGGGGTACTACTCCTACGGATACAGACCCACCCACTACGTGGATTACGCAGACCTGTGGGAGTACGACATAGCTACGAACACCTGGACTCTATTATTTGAGAACTCCGCCCCCGGGAAAAGGTACGATTTGATGTTCATCCTTGACAAGGACACCAACACACTGTATGTTTACGGAGGTAAGTATCACAGCAACGGAGATGTGATGTACCGGACAACCATGTGGGAGCTGAACCTGAACATGAGGATATGGAAGAAGGTATCGCACCACAACGGTCCAAACGGTCTTGCTGGCATGTCCTATGTTTATGTAAGGGAAAAGAAGGGCGTCTACGTCTTCGGGGGGGTGAATTTCACCGGATACCTGGACTATTTCTGGTTCTTCCACATTCCTACAGCCAACTGGTCTAGAATATACGGTGTTTCACACCCATCCATAAAAGAGGGGGCGGGAATGATCTATGACCCATTAACTGAGGAGATCTACATGTACGGCGGCTCCACCGGATATGGTGGCTCCACCGATTTCCACGTTTTCAGATCAAAAGAGATGAGGTGGAGAACACTGTTTATCACACCAGATGCGGGAAGCAGAAACTACCCCGCAATGCTATTTGATGAAGAAAGTAGATACATATACATGGCTGGTGGGGGACCATCCGGGCTCTGGCGGATGTATTTACCCCCTAGGGTCTCGCCCCTCACACCACACCTCTACAGCCCTGAAGGTATGGAGACCAATGTGGCCCTTGCAAGATATGGAACGTACAAATTCGTTCTCCCCCTTCGGCTGATAAATGACATGAGTGACACGACTGGAGTGATGCTTAAAATCCTCACAAGAAAGGGTGGTGAAATTAGATTCTTCTACAACCTCTCTTCTTCAAAAGGAGAGGAGTTATACGACCCATATGAGCAGACAGAATTGGTCTCCTCAGACCATCATTACGTGGAGATGGGCAGTATAAAAATGCTGAATGTGACCATGAACATTCTATTTAACTGGACCTTTACGGACAGCAGACTGGTGGACATTGTGTTTGAGGCTTTACCAGGACGTATAATGGGTGACTCAGTGAGGTTTCCAGAATTTTTCAGGGTTAGTGGGGATCTTACTATTCGTGGGGAACCTGTTATTGTGGCAGAGTGGCAGGGAAGACTGCATAACGACTCCTGGGTCAGGACCTCCGAGAACTTCACCTTCACCAACTTCTCCATAGTTTACAGCGAGTTTCCAGACCTTTCCCCTCAGGATTCAAGTTGTTTCCTCTCCATAGCTGACGATGAGGGTCATGTCACAAATGTCACGCACAGAAGGGGGGTGGTCTTTAACGTCTCCATGCGGGCCAAAAACACGACGGACAATCTTGTACTCTATACCTTCAGAATTGGGGGGATACCTCCGGAAAGGGATCTGAGCGATGTAAAGTTCTATCTACATGTGGACGGTACCCCTCCCACCCCTCCAGCTGCATTGCTTATACACGCCGATGCATTTGATGATCCTCAGACCTCCTCTGACAACGATACAGAATTGTACGTCTCTTGGAATCCCGCCCTTGATCCACATTCAGGAATAGCTGGATATTATTACTCCACTGTGGATAGGTCTGGGACCACCGAGGGCGAGTTCACAGATGGAAGAGAGGTTAAGGTAACTGCCCCCGGGGAGGGAATATACAAAATTTATGTGTGGGCTGTGGACAAAGTGGGGAATATAGGTATGGCATCAATGGACGACATATTTGTGGACATGACGCCGCCCACCTTTTCTAACCCCACCCCCCCACCAGAACAGATATATCCCTTCAAGGAGAACGTGCCAGTGGGAATAACCATTGCTGATCCCTTCGGTGCTGGCATTGACCAGTTCTCTATTTATTATAGGTATTCCACTACAGGACCCGATGGTTTCTCCGATTGGGAAAACGTTCCTATGGAATCCTCAATGATGGTCGTTAATGTGTCTATAAGATTGAACCTAGCCGAGGGTGATGACAATTACGTGCAGTGGAAAGCCACAGATATGGCCGGAAACACGAATATATCTGAGGTCTACAGGATTCACATAAACACCTCCATGAAATACCCCCGGGTGACACTTCTCTCGCCGGAGAACAACACTGTTCTTTCAGCAGCCGATTACATCGTTCTTCAATGGAGTGTGGATTATTACGACCCTGAAGCCGTCACTTATGACCTCTACCTTGGAAAGGAGCTTGCCACACTGGGAAGCTTTGCCCCCTATGCAAAGGACATAACAAAAACAAACTACACAATAACGCACCTCATGCCGGGAAAATATTACTGGAAGGTTGTTCCAAAAGCCAAAGGGTGGACTGGCTGGTGTACCCCCCCATATCTGGCGTTTGAGGTGCAGTATTCCACAGAACGCGGCCTTGAGGTCACAGGATTGCCGGATAGCGTGGAAGTACAGCAGGGCAGAAGTAGGGCAATATCCGTTACCATAAGAAATACTGGTGAAGCCAATGAAGAGGTGACCGTGGAGATAACCAGTGACCTCCCCGGGGTTAGCCTTTCAGAATCTCGTTTTATGCTCTTAGCTGGAGACACTAAGACCATCCAGATTCTCATAACTGTTGACAAGGATCAGGCTTTAGGAAACTACACAATCACCCTCACCCTCACCGGTTCCGAAGGCTCCTATGCAGAAGCAAACTTTACTGTAAGGGTTGTTGAATATCAGAAAACCGTGAAAGAGGAGAAGGAAAAAAAGAACCTTACCCCATACCTCATTATCGTTGGCGTTCTGGCCGCTGCAGGGATTGTGGCCTATCTCTTCCTCAAGAAGGGCATCAAGGTTGAGGAGGAAGAGGAGGAAACCCTTGCACCACCGGAAGTTTTGAAGGAGTACACATCGGAGGAGAAGGTTGAAGAAACACCCATCCCATCATCAGAGGAGACTACAACAGCCGGAGAGGAGGCGGCAGCTCCTCCCGAGGTGGAGGTGCCCGCAGAGACTATTGAGACCACTGAAGAGGAGGAGATCTCACTAGATGATGCCTGGAGCATTCTCGGTGTGAAAAAGGAGGAGGGTCCGGGTGAGGGGGAGGATGTGTCTGGAGGAGGAGAAAATGAAGGGGGGGAAGAGGAGGAAGATAAACCC
>JAGHBW010000208.1 GCA_021160765.1 Thermoplasmata archaeon | reverse complement strand
CGCAGGGAGAAACCACGATAAAGGTGAGGGCCTACGATGGGATAGCATATTCAGAGGAGAAGACCTTTAGCGTAATTCTTAGAAACCCCTACGAAGCCGCGGAGGAGAATCTCCCGCCAGTGGTCAACGTGACCTCATCTCTAACAGGGACCCTCTCCGGTGTGGTAACCATCATGGGAACGGCCTCAGATGACAGTGGCTACGTTGCAAAGGTTGAGGTGAAGGTGGACGATGGGGTGTGGAGACCCGCAGTGGGCACAAAGGTCTGGACCTACGAGCTCAACACGCGAGAGTATCTGTCTGGAAAGCATACCCTCTACATTAGAGCCTTTGACGGAAAGATTTTTGGAGATCCGGTAAAAATAGAGATTCAGATATACAACGAGGATAGTGATGGAGACGGTATACCAGATGCAGATGAGATTAAGCTTCGGCTCAACCCATTTAATCCAAACGATGCCACGTTTGATTACGATGGTGATGGATATACTAACTATGAGGAGTACAAAGCAAACACAGATATAAGAAACGGAAACATACATCCATTGGAAGAGAAGAAAGAAGAGAAGGAACCGCTGACTTTCTGGACCATGATCTTCTCCGCCCTGGCGATGGTAATACTGGTTCTAATAGCCTACTCACTTATCCTTAGTGTTGAAAGAAAGAGGGTTAAGTGGGTGGAGGGGATAGAGAGCCTAAGGGTGAAGACAAGAGGACCCACCTTCCTGCAGAAGATGGTGAAGATGAAGGAGGCGATATTGCCTGCACTGGTTTCTGCACCAGCAGAAGCGGGTCCTGCACTCCCGGGGGCGGAGGAAGGTGTGGATCGTTCCGCCCTACCACCTGCAGAGGGGGAGGTCCCTCCCGAGAATCCGCCCGTGGCGTGATTCAATAATAGATGAGGGTGGGCTCATCCACCTCCCATTCTATTTTTAGTCTTTTTCTTCTTTTTCCTAATTCGTTGTGCAAAGCATATGCTGTAAGGAGGGGAAGGCCTATGCTAGCCTCAACAAATACCTGCACCTTCGTAGCCTTTGAGTGTATCTTCCCCCAGGACTGAGCCTCCCCCAGAGTGCTGCCACTTAAACCACCCCAGTGAGGGGAGTCCTGTGTTATCTGAATAGCCCAGTAGTGTCCCCCGGGGTTGTAGCCCATAAGCTCCGCTGCCACTACAATGTCGTTGATATAATTTTTCGGAACCCCACCTCCAACATAAATGGCCCCACTTCTCTCAGATTTTACCTTTATCATTGTTATCTCGTAGGTGTCCCGGATTGTGTCAATTGTAAACCCCACCCCACCTCCCCTTTTTTTGTATTGATAGGTCAGACCAATCCCTATAGAAGAGTCCGCTATTGCAGGACAGAATACGGGCGTTCCCGTCTCCCATGCAGTATAAAGTATTGATTCCGGATCGTTGAGGTTCTTCCCGAGAATCTCCAGAAACTCTCTTGAAGAGTATGCTCTCTCCTCCAGGCCGTCGGCTATCTTCGCGATATACTTGTCGGTCTCCCGAAACATCTCCTCATCCACATATGTATCGTAAATCCTGTCAATAAAATACTCTCTTAATTTCAGATCATCTGCGCTGGGGGTCCCCTGATAGTGCTTAAACCCCCTTGCCCTGTATATATCTTGATAGAGTATAGCACCCGTTGAAACAACCACATCAACCAGGTTTTCAGCAATCATATCCCTGATAACCCTTCTCAGCCCCGCAGCGATGAGGGGACCAGCAAGGCCGAGAAAGACTGTTGGCCTCCTCTCATCAGTGAGCATTCTCTCAAGAATCTCAGCAGCGATGCCCAGATTTCTCGCCTGAATAGACGCATCCCGGAACTGCCTAACGAGGTCCTTTACCGTTATTGCACTCCGAAGGTCAATGTCCACAACCTCCTTTGACAGTATTCTCCTTTTTTCATCGTCCATTCGTTGAACCCCCATAGGGGTAAATTCAACAATTTATAAATATAATCTCGCAATTGAGCGGTGTCGGTTGTGTTAGTATGAATCTGGTCAAGATTCACTATTCTGGAAAGGAGATTGAAGCGGAGATTCCCAAAGAGGCTCAGTTTGACGTACTTAAAAAAAGCACACCTCCAAAACCCATGAGCGACGGCGAGATCAGAGACTTCGTTGAAAAAATCGCCGGGGAGATGCCGGACAGGGGTGTAACACTCGTCATGAACGACCACAACAGAGCTACAAGAACGGATGCCGTGCTGAGGGCAGGGTGGAGCGTCTTCAGAGAATCAATAGATAGGGTGATCATCGCCACAGGGTCCCATACCCCTCCAACACCAGACCACCTTGTAAAGATGCTGGGCGAGGACCTCTACTCTGAGCTTAAAGACAGAATCCGAGCACACCTTGCTTTGGAGGATGAACATGAAAGTTTAGGAGAGACGAGAAGGGGGACAGAGGTCCTCCTGATGAAGCACTTTCTCTCATCCAGTTATGTACTCTTCATAAACAGTGTGGAACCCCATTATTTCGCTGGCTTTACTGGAGGAAGAAAGTCCATACTCCCCGGGGTCTCTCACTACTCCACGATTGAACACAACCATTCATTCGCTCTGATGCCGGAGGCGAAGACCCTCGCACTTGAGGGGAACCCAGTGCACGAGGACATGATGGAGGCGATAGGTTTTGTGGACATCCCCCACACCTCAATTCAGATCGTCCAGTCTCCGGAGGGGAGGATACTTAATCTGTACGCTGGGGACATAAAAGAGAGTTTTTACACTGCCGCTGAGAGGGCCAAGGAGGTCTTCACCACCAGTATAAAGGAGCCGTATGATATCGTACTGGCCGCCGTTCCACCACCCATGGACCTCAACCTCTACCAGTCGCAGAAGGGGATAGAGAACGGAAAACTTGCGCTTAAGGAGGGGGGAATACTCATACTT
>JAGHBW010000005.1 GCA_021160765.1 Thermoplasmata archaeon | reverse complement strand
CAGATTATTCTGGCCAATATGGATATAATCCTCAACCCAACCAGGGCGGCTATAACCCACAGGGGGGGTACCCCCCTCAGGGTGGTTCTCCCTACCCGGGAGGATATCCCCCTTCGGTTGGCGGACCTCAAACACCACCCGGACCGCCGGTGAGGCCCCAGAAGGCCACAATTGTCGGGCTGATTTTCATCATTTTGGCCCTATATTCTATTGTTATGGCGGTTGTGATGACTATATTAGCCTCGTCCCTTTTAGGTCCGCTGGGAGGAGGCGTATCAGTAATTCTTTGGATCTGCATCGCTCCATTTATACTGCTCTACATTTTGGCTGGGTATGGCATCCTCCAGGGTAAGCATTGGGGTTGGGTTCTTGGGGTTGTATTTGGCCTTCTTGGGATACTGGGCGGTATCTCCAGCTTGGCACAAGGGAACTATTACTCCGCGATCAGCCTACTGCTGTCAATAATTGTGGTGTATCTTCTCTTCCAGGATGAAGTGAAGGAGTGGTGTGGGGAGTGAAGAGGAATACGTGACTCTTTCCGATACAAGGCCATCTGACCCTGCACTCTTGCGAAACACCGTACGGGGTAATTCAAAAAGTATTAGAGTGTCTCAAGCGAGGGATGAGGGGAAAATAGACACAAAAATCAACCGTAACGGAAACAGGAGGAGGTTCTTTTATCCTAAACATTTATATTCCTCTATTTTAATTCACTCTTTGGGGTATTTCTTTTTAAGGAGGAGCAGACATGAACAAATATGGTATTATAGCGGGATTTTTTGTGCTAGCGGTTGGAATGCTATTTCTATCGCCAGTGTTGGCGCAGGATGACAACTTTACGTGGCCGGACACGGATACAGACACAGAAACGGACACTGGTTTCTTTGCAGCGATCCTTGCCATGGGAGCAATCTGCATGCTGGCACCACTGATCATCAACATACTCATTGCGATCTATATGTACAAAGATGCTAATAAGAGAGGAGAAAGCGGTGTTCTATGGGGTATAATCGGTTTCTTCCTCAGCATTATCGGGCTTATAATTTGGCTCATAGTCCGGAAGGATAAACCTGTGCAGCCACAACAGCCGCAAGCGTAAATCCGAACATCCAGAATACAGAGGTCCTACAGTGGCCTCTGTACGCCTTTTTTTTAATTTAATTGTTTTAGGGGGATATCCTCCTTTCAACTGGTTTTCCTCAAGTCGGGTCGGTTGGGAAAAAGTATTTATAGAACCCCTCAATCTTCACCCTAGCGGAAAAAGGTAATCACCCTTTCCCTATTCACAAATCACCATCACGATCATCGTGTCAAAAGGAAGGCTCAAGCCTTCGGAAATGGTTGAAGTAAGGTGGGGGAGGGGAGATGCCTTTTTCCAGAAAAAAGGAAGAAGTGAAAAAGGAAAAAGGAGGAGATAGAAATGAATCTGGATCCATCTTCAACGAAGTATTTGATTAAGGCATCACTAGTGGCAGACGGAGTGGTTGAGAAACCAGACGTTGTAGGAGCGATATTCGGCCAGACTGAGGGGTTAATAGGTGACGAACTGGACTTGAGAGACCTTCAGAAGACTGGTAGAATAGGGAGAATAGAGGTTGAGATAACCTCAAAGAAGGGAAAGTCGGAAGGAACTATCCTCATACCTTCCAGTCTTGACCAGGTTGAGACTGTTATACTGGCAGCGGCGCTGGAGACTGTGGAGAGAGTAGGACCCTGTAAAGCGAAGATAACCGTTGAGGCTATTGAGGACGTCAGAGTGAACAAAAAGAAGAAGATTGTTGAGAGAGCAAAGGAACTGCTCGCACAGATGATAAAGGAGTCCAAGGTGGAGGGAATAGATCTTACAGAGTCTGTAAGGCAACTGGTTCAAATGGAGGAGGTAGTCCTTTATGGAGAGGATAAGTGCCCTGCGGGGCCCAATATTGATACATCTGACGCGATAATTGTTGTTGAGGGAAGGTCTGATGTGATAAACCTTCTCAAATATGGCATTAAGAATGTTATTGCAGTTGGGGGTACAAACATTCCGGAGACCATAAAGAAGCTTTCAACGGAAAAGGTGGTCACGGCCTTTGTTGACGGAGATAGGGGTGGTGAGCTCATCTTAAAGGAGCTTCTTCAGGTTGCAGAGATTGATTTTGTTGCCAGGGCACCAAAGAACCTAGAGGTAGAGGAGCTGACGCAAAAGCAGATCATAAAAGCCCTGAGAAACAAGGTTCCTGCGGAGCAGTATATGGAGATGCTCAACATAGGGAAGGAGGAGGAGAGGAAGGAGCACCCCCCAAAACAGAAGAAGACGCAGAAGGGGCACGAGACGCAGAAAAGGGATGTGGAGGAGGAGAAAAAGGAGAGCTCAGAAGGAGAACTGACACGCTACAAAGACATCATGAAGAACCTGACAGGAACACTTAAGGGAATGCTGATAGGTGAAGATGGTGTTGTGGTAAAGGAACTCCCGGTGAGAAACCTGGCTGATGAGCTTAGAAAAACTGATGCAAAGATACATGCAGTGGTTTTTGACGGCGTGATCTCTCAGAGGCTCCTAGATATTGCCCAGACGAAGGGCATTGAGTACCTTATAGGCTCTAAAAAGGGGAACATAACAAAGATTCCCAAAGAGGTAAAAGTCCTAACCAAGGAGGATCCAGGAATTAAGGGCTTATCAACACATGGCGGAGGAGATATCCTCCGGTCACCTCCCTTTATCTCTTTGCCGTCAATGAGGCTAGTATCCTACCATTGTTGAAGCTTTCGTTGGCTATATTTATATATAGCCAACAATTCTCCTTACTCGCTACATAAAAGGCTTGGGGTTTGGACGGCATGCAGGGAATTGAGGAGATACTGGCTGAGGTGGACAGAAGGGTAGTAGTCTCTGACGTGGAGGTGACCAGGGCCTCTCTGGTCTCTCTTCTTCTTGAAAAACACATGGGAAGAGTGGAGGCTATAAAGAGGGAGATGGAGGAGCTTAAGGGGAAGGTGGGGGAACTGAAGAAGAGGGTGGAGGAGAAGAGAGAGAAGAGGGATGAGATAAACGAGAAGGTTAAGGAGCTTAAGAGGATGAGGGGGGACTTAAAGGAGGAGAACAGAAAGCTACGTTCGGAGTTCTTCCAACTTATTGAACTTGAGAAGAAAAGTGAGACTCCTAGCAGAGAAGTAAAGCTCTACAAGAAATATATTGAAGATCTTGAGTGGAAGCTTCAGACTGAGGCCATTACCCTTGAGACTGAGAAGAGGATTTTGAGGGAGATGAGAGAGGCCTATTCCAAATTGAGGGAGTTGACACAGCCAGAAAAAGTAGAGGAAATCAATCAGAGGATTATGGAGATAACAAAAAAGATTGGAGAGAACATGGCGAAGATTGAAGAACTCCATAATGAGATGTCCACCCTTGTTGAGGAGTCCAATAAGTATCACCAGTCTTATCTAATGCTACAGAAAGAGCTTATGGAGGTATGGAGAAAACTCATCACGATGGGCTCTT
>JAGHBW010000152.1 GCA_021160765.1 Thermoplasmata archaeon | reverse complement strand
TAACAGCGGTGTTGAAGGGGTTCTCTCCTTTAAGAAGCCTCTCTGCAGCCTCTTTAAGCCCCTCCGCCACAGCTCCTGCAGCGAACATGTCCATCCTGATCTTTCTTATTATGTCCACAATGGGAACGGCTGATGGGCAGTGGGCCACGCAGTGATAGCACATTGTACAGGTGTAGATTGAGTCAATTATGGAGGGGTGCGGCTCAAGTTCATCCACTGTGAGCCCGTAAGCCAGAAGGACCCTTCCTCTGGCCACCTCCCTCTCCCACGGGACATCCAGCATTTGAGGGCATGAGGCCCTGCAGAAACCACATGCAGTGCACATGGCCATCTCTTTCAAAACCGTCTCGGCGTTAGGGGTCTTCATATAATGCACCTTCCTGTATGTTTAGAAACCTCCCCAAATGTATTCAAATCCTGAAATATCTTGCAACTCCACAAGCAATCATTCTTCATAAGGGTTTCTCACAAAGGGCCCATAGATACCACAATAGCCCCCAGCAGTAGAGGAACCTCCTGGCGTAAAACCTTCTGGCAGTATTGCTGGAGAACTACTCCTCCATGACCCCTCCTCTCCTTCTGCGCCTCATTAAGAACACCGCAGTTGCGAGAACAGCCACCAGAAAGAGTATAACTGCAAACCAGAAGGTGTGGCTCTCCCAGGATTCCCCTCCCTTCTCCCCTTTGGTTGTGCTCTCCATGAGCGGGACGTTTCCAGAGACATTACCTTGATCATCAACATGTACGTTGAATGAAACTTGGCTGTACCCCCTCTTCTTCAGAGTGATTGAAATGTTCTCTCCTTTGATCTCTGATGGGAGGTTGAGATTGGCTATTCCGTCCTCGCCCGTGACGGAGACGTATTCCATTCCACCGTATACTGCGATTACAGAGACTCCCGAAAGCGGATTCCCTTCCGAGTCTTTAACTGGGCCAATGGTGATGGTAACGTTCTCTGGAGGCGGGTATTGGGCCTTGGGGATTACAGGGAGGTTGTATGTGGAGGTCCCGTTCTCATAAACAGTAACGGTAAAGGTGTAAGCTCTCCCCCCCACACGTATTGTGACGTTGTAAACTCCTGCGGATGCGTTCTCCATAGTGATGTGGCCAGAGGGGTCCGTTTGGGTGATTCTGGAGTAACCCAATCCAACAATTGACACCTCAGCATCGGTCACGGCTGTTCCGTCGTCATATATTACAGGTCCCAGACGGATTTCAAACATGGAGGTGACCACTCTTACAGCTATACTATCCGTGGCACTTTTCCCAGATAGATCAGTCACTGTAAGTGTGACCACATACACGCCAGCAAATTCAAAGGTGAACACTACCACCTGGCCGTAGAGCGTCACCTCTGTGCCGTTGTACTGGAATGTCCAGGTGTAATTGGCCACTCCTCCTTGCGGGTCCGGATCGTAGCTCCCGGAGGCGTCAAAGGTGACCTCCTCCCCGGCACTCACAGTACGGTTCAAGCCAGCATCGGCCACGGGGGGGTAGTGGTCCTCCTCCCCCTCCCCTTCCACCATTCCCACCAGCGGGTAAAAGTCTTTTGCCTCCATCCCACCATCAATATCGTACGGTGTGTCCCAGACGTGTCCATTGTTGGTGGCGTTGGGATACCTGGCGGTGTAATCGCTCCAAAAATTCCCTTCTCCGAAAGTGTCATTCCACCTGGTCCTGCTCCCCATGTCATTTGCCTGGGTACTTCCATTGTTGTTATTTATGAAGTTGTTATGATGTATGGTATTCCCCTCGCTCATCATAGAGCCATATACCTCTACACTATAATTCCGGTTTCCTTCAAAGGTGCAGTAGGTTATCAAATTATTGCTGCTCATTGATATGTAAATACCCCTCAGGTTCCCCCTGGACGTTATGAAGCTCAGGCGGTTGTTGTCACAGGAGTGGGAAAGATAGACCCCCTCATGTCTGTTCCAAGAGGTGTTCAATGAAGAGAGGGAATTATGAGAGGACTCTTTCAGATATACTCCAGACATGTTATTGTGTGTTACAAAGGCATTTTTTATATTGTTGTTATCACTGCTCACCATCTCTATCCCGTATTCAACGTTAAAGTGTATCTCAGCCCCATTCAGATTGACACCTTTTACACGGTCAAATCTTATTCCTGCCTGCCCGTTGTAGGAAGTGTTTATGTTAAAGAGATCATTCCCGTGCAGGTTGTACACAATAGATACCCCGTTCGCATCGTTGTTTATTGTGGTGATATTCTCAAAAAGGTTGTAATTGCCTTTCACATAAACACCATGGTGTCCGTTGTTTGAGGAGATTATGTTGGTAAAGGTGTTGTGGGTGGAACTGGCAATGGAAAGGCCCTCGGCGGTGTTATACCTTGTAATAGAGTTTGAGAGGATGTTGTGGTGGCTATGTGAGCCGCAGAAATTGAACCCAGTAGTGTTGTTCTCCGCCACGATGTTTGTTAGGGTGTTGTTGCTACAGTAATCAAGTACACCAACCCCCTCATGGTTCTCAGTGGCAACGATGTTTGTTATAGTTACGTTGCTGCACTTTCTGAGATATATTCCGTATTTGTTATCATATGCGGTTATGTTCTTCACGGTGCCAGCAGTTACGTTGAAAAGGGTGACCCCCCCGCCGAAATCAACAGGCTCATATGGCCACCTAGCCCCCTCAAGATAACAGTTCCGGATGATGAAATATTTCGTTGTGTTTCCTACATAGATGCAGTAATTGTACTGCTTTTCAATGTACCCTCCGGTGCCTGTTGGCACCAGCGGGCTTCCATCTATGTGATACCCCTCAATGATGTAAGGGTCCTCCTCTGTGCCGTTTCCGCCCCTAACCCCGTTCTCAGGG
>JAGHBW010000044.1 GCA_021160765.1 Thermoplasmata archaeon | reverse complement strand
GATCATAGTAGCCCTTGATAGCCCCCTGGAGGGTGGAGAAAGGGTCACCATAAAGGTCCAGACAGAAGAGGGAATCACCGTCAAGGAGAAGTCCTTCAAGGTGAGTGGGGGGGAGGGGCTTCCCACGGGGTACATCGCCATAACAGTTATTTCCCTTCTCATATTTGCCCTTTTGATCCTCTACATTGCAAGACTACGCAAAGAGGCGCTACTGGAGGAGTGATGATGAAGATCGTTGTAGGAGCGGACCATGGCGGATACCATCTCAAAGAGGAGATAAAAAAGAGGCTTATAGAGGAAGGATACGAGGTTGTGGATGCCGGGGTTGAGGAGTTCAGGGATGTTGACTACCCAGACATAGCTTTCAAGGCGGCGGAGATGGTGGGAAGGGGTGAGGTGGAACTTGGAATATTGATGTGTGGGACGGGGATTGGAATGTGCAACGCTGCAAGCAAGGTTCCAGGAGTAATTGCAGCCCTCTGCACAAATGAATACATGGCACGGATGAGTCGCCTTCACAACGCTGCTAACGTTCTCTGCATGGGGGGCAGAGTAGTGGGACCAGAGCTTGCTTGGTCCATTGTCAAGACATGGCTTGAGAACGAACCCCTCTACGATGAGAAGAGAATAAGAAGGAGAAAGAAGATTGAGGACTACGTCCCCGGCTAGCCCGGGGGGTGATGCAATGCAGGAGATCTGGACTGAGAAGTACAGACCGAGGAGACTGGATGAAATTGTGGGGCAGGAGGAGGTAGTGAAGAGACTTAAGGCCTATGTGGAGGTGAAGAACATGCCCCACCTCCTCTTTGTGGGGCCTGCCGGGACCGGAAAGACCACCTCCGCCATCGCACTGGCGAGGGAGATGTACGGGGAGGATCTGTGGAGGCAGAACTTTCAGGAGCTTAACGCCTCAGATGAGAGGGGCATACAAATTGTAAGAACGAAAATAAAGGATTTCGCCAGAACTGCACCGTTTGGAGATGCAAAGTTTAAGATCCTCTTTTTAGATGAGGCTGACGCATTGACAGCGGATGCGCAGGCAGCCCTGAGGAGAACCATGGAACGATACTCAGGCACCTGCAGGTTCATACTCTCCTGTAATTACTCCTCTAAAATCATAGACCCAATACAATCCAGGTGTGCGGTCTTCAGGTTCACAAAACTGAGAGCTGAGGATGTCAAAAAACTTATGATGAGGATTGCGGAAAAGGAGGGGCTGACAATATCTGAGGAGGCCATGGACACCCTTCTCTACATCTCCGAAGGAGATATGAGAAAGGCGATAAACACCCTGCAGGTAGCAGCATCCTTCACAAAGGAAATAACACCAGAAGTTCTCTATAAAAGCACCTCTACTGCAAGACCAGAGGAGATAAGAAAACTTCTCACATTGGCGGCTGAGGGGAAGTTTGTAGATGCCAGAGGCACCCTTACTGACATACTCAATACCTACGGCATGGGAGGAGAAGACCTTCTCCGGCAGGTGCACAGGGAGATATACACTATGCCATTCCAGGATGACATAAAGGTGAGGATCATTGAAGCTCTTGCAGAGGCGGAGTTCAGAATAGTAGAGGGTGGCTCTGAGAGAATACAGTTGGAGGCCTTTCTCGCAAAGATTAGCTTTGCCGCCGGAAAGAAATGACAGTTTTATCAGACATGGGGGTTAAAGGGAGGATATAACATACTTTGCTGTCTCTCTAACAGCGCTTTCCGAACTGTACTTCGGTTTCCAACCAATAGATTTGATCTTATTGTTTGCCAGCCTCATAAACTTCACGTCCCCTTTCCAGCCTCTCCCATCTTCCGTCACCTTTTTATACGTAAAAGAAACGTCTTTCAGCCCCATCTCCTCAACTACCACCTTCGCTATGGTATTCACATCTACCCAGTCGTCAGAGCCTATGTTAAACACATCTATGGCCCTCTTGGACCTCTCCCAGGCCAATAACATGGCATCAACACAGTCCCTAACGTAAACGTACGATTTTCTCTGAGTTCCATCTCCAAGGATCTCCAGCACCCTTGAGTTATCTTTCAGTTTCCTCACAAAATCGTATATTACACCGTGGGTGAGCCTGGGGCCCACACAATTTGCAAAACGGAAGATAACTCCTCTGATACCATAATAGTGAGAATAGGATGATATGAGCGCTTCTGCCCCCAGTTTGGAGGCTCCATAATGAGAAATGGGGAAAAGGGGGGCGTAATCCTCAGGGGTTGGTATAACCTCGGCGTCGCCGTACACTGCCGAGGTTGATGTGAAGATTATATCTGGTGAGGGCTCCATGCTCCTTATTGCCTCCAGAACACTTCTTGTCGCCAGGAGGTTCTGTTCTACGTGAACCCATGTGTCCTGCTCACCAAGACGCACCTCAGGATTAGCTGCAAGATGAAACACCGCCTCAACTCCAGTAAGAACTCCTTTAAGTGCCTCTGTGTCAAGGATGTCCATTTTATGGAAGGAAACCCTGCCCGATTTAACGTGTTCTTCAATAAAGCTCAGGTTTCCTGCAGAGAGGTTGTCCACCACTACAACATCTGCACCTAGCTCTATAAGGCGATCAACGAGATGACTGCCAATGAATCCAGCACCACCCGTCACGAGAACCTTTTTACCTTCAAGATTCATTGTCAACCACCCTCTTTCTCTTTCCTTTTAAATAGTAATTGTAGAAATAAACTGGCAGAAGCACAGCAATAAGGGCTACCAACACCCCCGTTGTTCCAACCTTAAGGGTTTCTATTGCACTTTTGGAAAGAAGCGCCACAAGAAATGTTCCCAATAATGCACCAATGATAACGGCGGAAAGGACTTTATACGGATTCATGCCAATCATCCTTCCAATAACCGTGGCACCAGCACCGCCAGTTCCCTGGAAGGGAATCATAACAAAGAGAACAAGGACTATAAACGCAAATTTGGATAGCCATTTTGATTCTGATATGATCTCCCTGCCCTTCTTCTCAACATATTTAAGCAGGTGGCCAAAGAAAGGGATTTTTTTGGCGTAATCGTAATTCCAGATTAAAAAGAGGGAGACCATGGCGTCAATAAATGAGAGGGCGAGAGCGATAAGATAATAGGGAATCCCCTTTGAGATCGCTATTGGTATAAGGGACTCCTTCCCAGCAGGGGGGAAGAAGTAGGCGAGCATAAGGGCTCCAAGGGTCCAGAACATGTCTCCGCTGTAGAGGGTCACACAGTACTTATAT
>JAGHBW010000228.1 GCA_021160765.1 Thermoplasmata archaeon | reverse complement strand
GTGAGGATGACCAGAATAGATATGACCCCATGAACAGGGCCCCCGGCGCTCTTCCATTAAAACCTGCTATATACCTAGAGTGACCCAAAAAAAAGACTTGAATCAAAGGTTGTACAGAAAAAAAGTTATACTTTTAGGAAGAAGGGGTAATTGTGAAAAAACACCTCTATAGATACACGCTCGGCGAGGTTGTTATCTTCCTCGCCGCATCAGATATAAGGGAGGCGCGGGTGCTCCTCAGAGATGAAATAGTGAGGCTTTTAAACAGCACCCGTGGGCTGCCCATGCTCCATGAGATAGGCTTCCTGGAGAGGTCCGATGGAGAGGTGGAGGAGAGCATGGTGGTTTTCACGGAAGACCTCCTGAGGGAGGCAGGGGTGGATTTCTTCTTCATGGGAGAGAAGGATTAAAACTCCGGATAGAACCCCTCCAGTTTCTCAAAGACCTGCCTTGTTGCCTCAAGGCTGCTCATCTTCTCAGGCCAAACGAAGGAGTCAACCAGGGATTCCTTCTTGAGCCTTCTGAAAAGTCTATCTGTGTGAATCTTGGCTATGATGTAGCAATCAGGGTTGAGTTTCTTCACAAGCCTGGCCGTGAGATACACCTCATGTTCATCTGGAATTGTTATGAGAACCACCCTTGCTCCCGGCACCCCTGCTCTCTTCAGCGTCTCCTCATCCACTGAACTACCGTATACAACGTGTATTCCACGCCTCTCCAGTTGTTTAACCTTCCTCAAGTCCTTGTCTACAACCACAACGTCCTTCCCCGCAAAGGAGAGGATGGTCACTATTTTAGAGGAGGTCCTCCCAAATCCTATAACAACGGTGTGACTCTGATGGGTAAGAGATGTGGAGACCTCTCTGGACAGCGCCCGAACTGCAAAGGGCGTAATCAGAATGGAATACATGGACATGGCTACAATGGCCAGCAGGACCATTTCGTTGAAGATGTGGTATCTATACCCTATTGATGCCGCTGCAAGGGTGGCACTCATTTGTGGCCAGAAGGTAACACCCAGTGCAAGCCCATCTCTTAAGTTGATTTTTTTTATAAGGGAGTAGAGCACCCCGCTTAAGATCTTGCTCCCCATCAGGACTAGTATTAGGGCGATGAGAAAGAGAAGCGACCCAAAGCCCCTTGTAAATATGGAGAGGTCCAGGCTCATTCCCAAAACGATGAAAAAGACAGGGATCAGAAGGCCGTGGCCCAGTGCGTGGATCTTCTCGTAGAGTGGCCCCGGGGGTATGAACTCACCGAGGGCTACACCTACAACGAACGCAGCCACAATGCCGTGCAGCCCTATAAGCTCCGAAGCGGCGACCACTGCTATAAGTGTAAGAATTATGAATTTCATGTCGCTCTCCCTGGGTTTTCTGCTCTTTCTCTGAAAATACCTTCTCGCCATTATCGGAATGAGATAGAATACAAAGACCAGAAATATGGCTATTTCAACAAGAAACCTCATGATACGCTGAGGATGTGTTCTATACATCAAAATAATCCCCAACAGTATTAAACTGGAGGAGTCCAGAATTACTATCGTTGGTACAATAATATGGCCAAATCTCTTTTTCAGGGATGCGGTAGTGTTCACTATGGCTATTATCTCCGCCACTGAGGAGGACATGAGGACCGCACCAAGAAGCAGACTAGACGTGACAGAAAGTGAGAAGGCCCAGCCGAGCAGATAACCTGCTGTGAAGCATATACCTCCAAACACAACACTCATTACAACGGAACCCTTGATTGACTCCTCAACCATGGAGTGTATTTCAAGCCCTGCCAGGAAAACTAGAAGGAGCAGTCCTAGATCTCCCACAAACTGCAGAGATTCCGTCACCTCAACCTTCAACACCCCGAAAGGACCTATAAGTATCCCCGCGAATATGTAGAAAGGAACGTATGCGATCTTGAACCTGCTGAAGAACTCCGGTACCGCGAAGGCTATGAGAAGTATGATGGAGAATATCAAAAATATATCCTGCTGCGGGTCTATGTTAAAGTTCATTTCACTACCGCTCCTTTTTTCTTAAAGGGGCCGTGGAGTAGTGGAGGATAATGTTTAAAAAGTTTCCCCTCTCACACACCATTAAACTTTCAATATTTCTTTACAGGAGGGCAGGTTTTTAATAAACTCACGACTATTCTCCCTCACAAGGGGGAAAATTATGAAGGCGTGCATACTCGCAGCTGGCGACGGAACCAGGATGTGGCCCTTAACAGAAGGAAGACCGAAACCACTCCTACCAGTCCTGGGAGAACCCATCCTGATTAAACAGATTCGCCTCCTCAAAAAACTGGGAATGAGCGAGGTACACATACTTGTAGGACACCTCTCCGGCGCAATTGTGGCGGAGGTTGGTGACGGCGACAACTTTGGGGTTAAGATACATTATCACCATCAGAGGGAAAGACTGGGGACTGCCCACGCTATAAGCATGTTCAAAGAGGTAATGGATGAGGATTTCATCTGTATGAACGGGGATGTGCTCTTTGATGAGAAGGTGGTTGAAGAACTTCTGAGGGTGAAAAGGGGGAGGGGGGATGCAGTTATGACCCTGAAGGAGATTGAGAAACCTGAAGGGTATGGTGTCATTGAGGTTAAGGAGGGTAGAGTGGTCAGGATATACGAGAAGCCTGAAAGACCCCCCACCAACCTGGTGAACGCTGGGATCTATATCTTCCCCCCCGAGATCTTCAGTTTCATTGAGAAAACCCCACTCTCCCCCCGGGGTGAATATGAGATCACCGACACACTGCAGATGATGGCAGATGAGGGAAAACTTCTGGCCAACATAACTCACGGGTTCTGGATGGACCTTGCAACCCCCTGGGACCTTCTCCGGGCCAACGAGATCATTATCAAAGATCTGAAGGGTGAGATTCTCGGGGAGGTGGAAGAGGGGGTGCACGTCCACGGGGAGGTTTTCGTGGGCAAGGGGTCCAGAATACGTTCCGGGAGTTATATTGAGGGACCAGTCTACATTGGTGAAGAGTGTGAGATAGGCCCCAACGCATACTTAAGACCTGGAACGGTTCTCGTTAAAAACGTGAAGGTTGGTGCCGCCTCAGAGGTGAAAAACTCCGTTATCATGGAGGGTTCAAAGATACCACACCACAACTATGTGGGAGATTCCGTCATAGGCAGAAACTGCAATCTGGGGTCAGGAACAAAGGTGGCAAACCTCCGCCACGACGGAAGGAATGTCACCGCAGCAATTAAAGGTAGAAGGGTTGACACTGGGAGAAGGAAGTTCGGGGTTGTTCTGGGGGACAACGTAAAGACAGGAATAAACACCTCACTCAACGTTGGAACAATACTGGGTAAAGGCTGCGTGACCTACCCCGGGGCGCGTGTAAGCGGCACATACGCCTCGGGAAGCATTATTAAATGAGGTGGTGGCGTGGTACTCCTCGCTGCATTTGACGAAGACATAGCGTCAATAAACATAAGAGACAGGTTGATTGAGATGGGGGAGGGAGAGGTTGTGGGGGATGTGGAGGGTTATCCCCATTACAGATTTCCCGGCTTTGACCTCATAACTTTAAGGGGAGAACACCTGTATAGGAATGACCTGGACTCCGTTTTTGACAGATACAACCCGGGTGGATATAAACTCCTGGTTATCCTCTCAAGGCATAGCTCCCAGACAAGGATACCCACCCTAACCGTTCATCCAACAGGAAACTTCGGCAAGGCTCTATACGGGGGGGTGGACCACACCCTCTCCACCTCCGCACCGCAGCCCATGAGGGATCTTCTTATCTCCATAAAGGGATTGGCGGGGGAGTGGAACTTGGAGCACAAGGTCTCCTACGAGGTGACGCACCACGGACCTCTTATCCTCACCCCCCACCTCTTCATTGAAATAGGTTCGGAGAAGGAGAGATGGGAGGAAAGAAGGGC
>JAGHBW010000094.1 GCA_021160765.1 Thermoplasmata archaeon | reverse complement strand
TAACCCTTACGCCCTTTCAGAAGAAGAGTCTTCTCCCTTTCAGGTCCATAGGAGAGGAGCGACACTTTGGTGCCGCTCTCCCTCTCTATCAATTGGATGTATTCTTTAAGCTCGGTGGGGATCACCCCCTCCCTCATCACTTCGTCAAGGCTATCCCAAGATGGAAGCTCAACATAATGTGGGGACATCTCCTCAAGAGCCTCTATTGAGTCAGGATAGAGGTAAACACGTTTTCCATTGTGTAAATAGTAATCCGCTACCTTCAGAGTATCCATTCCACTCAGAACATCCAATTTTGTAACAGCTAGATGTTCTATGCTGTTTAGTTTGACTGCAGTTCTGACCATTACAAGATCAAGCCAACCACATCTTCTCGGTCTTCCGGTAGTGGTTCCAAACTCCCCCCCAGCCTTCCTAATTCTCTCACCAATGCTATCGTTCAATTCGGTGAGAAATGGTCCCTCACCCACTCGCGAGGTATATGCTTTTACAACACCCCAGATTTCATCTATCACCTTCGGCCCTATGCCTGCTCCTGAACATGCACCCCCAGCAACAGTACTGGAAGACGTGACGAATGGGTATGTGCCCCAGTCAAGGTCCAAAAAGGTCCCCTGTGCTCCTTCAAGTAAGATTTCCTCCCCCCTATCCAGGGCATTTTGAATGATTGGAAAATGATCCACAATATGTGGGAGGAGAGTCTCCCTAGCCACTTTTATCTCCTTCAAGCTCTCCCCCGGGTCTATGTTCACCTCCCCACCATAGCTTTCAATGACCCTCCTCTTTATCTCAAAGTGGATCAAGTACTTCTTTTTGAACCTCTCCCAATCTCTCAGATCTCCCACCCTTAATCCGATTCTTGTGGCCTTGTCTGAATAGGTGGGACCAATCCCCCTTTTTGTAGTGCCGACTCTCTTTCCTCCAGTAGAACTGCGAATGGATTCCTCCTCTGCATCTAGCAATTTATGAATGGGTAGGATCAAATGCGCCCTACTGGATACGATAAGCCCCTCTACTGATATGCCCTTATCTCTCAGTGAAGCTATTTCATCCCTTAAAACCAAGGGATCAACAACGCATCCGGAGGCTATTATAGCTGATGTACCTTCCCTTAATATTCCAGAAGGTATGTGGTGCAATTTGAACTTCTTGCCACCAACCACTATGGTATGCCCCGCGTTATTGCCACCCTGAAATCTAACCACGTACTTTGCGCTCTCCGAGAGATAATCCGTCACCTTGCCTTTTCCCTCGTCCCCCCATTGGGTGCCTAGAAGGAGCTTAACGCTCATGGACTCACCGAAGCAGTAAATGGGGTAAGGAATATAAACAATGTGTTTTCATCAGTATGATAATAAAAATTAAATGGTTGTTGTGTTATAATTGGTGGTGATTAAAGGCTACGGCGAAGAGGTAGGCTGACATGTTTCTGGACACATTAGAAGGACTAAATAAGATATTCAAAACGGACATCAAACCCCCAAAGGTTGTTCTTGTAACAGGACCACCAGGCTCTCTCAAATCCTCCTTTGTTTACATGCTATTCTCAAAATATCTGAAGAACAGGGATGAGATTGGTCTTTACTGCACTTTGGAGGAGTCTGTTTCCTCACACTTGACGAACATGGAGAGCTTGGGTGTGGAGCTGATATATAACATGCAGATAATAGATTTCTCCTCTTTGAGAAAAGAAGAGGAGGAGATGGACTATCTGGATTTTCTGAAGAAGAGCTTGATAAGGTTTAAGGAGAAGTATGGAGACCTGTTCACCCTCTTCGCCCTGGACTCTTTGGGAGCGCTTTATTCCATCATGGAGGAAGAGAAAAATTTGAGGAGGAGGATGTATCACTTCTTCCAGTTCTTAAGAGAGCTCAATCTTTACGCTTTCCTGATAATGGAGAGGGATCTGGAGGGGAACTCTCAATTCCTTGGGAATGAGGGCTATCTTTCAGACGGGATAATCTATCTAGGGATGAAAAACCGGAAGGGTCAGATAATAAGATTCTTGCAGGTGGAGAAGATGAGAGCGGTGGAGCACAGCATGGCTCCTCATGCAATTACTGTTAAAAAAGGAGAGATCTCAATATTGGGCGAGATCTTAGATTAGGGGGGTGAGAGAACTGAATAATGGACAGGAGGAGGATGAAAAGGAGAAAAAGAGAAAATGGCTTCAGCGCCAGAGAATGCTTCAGGATGAGCTTGTTAAACTGAAATTTGAGATGATAGAAGAGGGCAAAAAGAGGGATGACATACCAGTACGATCACCTTATTTGGAATCGGTGTCTGGTAGGGTTTCTCCCCCGAAGGAGGAGATAAACGAGTTGCAGATTGGTTTGAAAAAGATGGGAGGTGGAGGAGAGAACGTTCCGAAAATCCCGAAACCTCCTGATCTTGCCGAACACATAGCAAAAATACTAGAACATGAAAACAAGATTAAAAGAAAGAGATATCAGATGAAACGGGAGGGGGAGAAGGTTAAAAGGGAAGTGGCCCGGGAGGGCCGAAGGGGAGAGGAAGCGGCTGGTAGGGAGGAGAAAACTCCTGAAAAAGTCTCTAAGGTGGGTGTTGGAGAACCTACGAAAGCTAAAATGGAGGGGAAGCAACCCACCCATGAACC
>JAGHBW010000010.1 GCA_021160765.1 Thermoplasmata archaeon | reverse complement strand
TGAACTCGGGGTTGGGAAGTCGGCGTGTAACGAGTTGAGCGCGCCTAGTGTTTGGAGTAAGACTCACTATCTCCCTACAGAGTACCACCTTACCGGGAACCGCCATAGTCCCACCTCACCAACTGTATTGTTTTTGAGAAATATGCTGAACCATCTTACGGGCTCATCTGTGGTTAGCGGTACTGTGAAATTCAGACATAGGTCAAGAGATGCTAATCCAGTTGTCATGGCGGAGGTGTTGAGGAATTTAATCCCTCCTCCTCCGCCGGGGTGCGAGTTGCCGTATCTGCTGAGGTTCACCCAGCTGGCGCCATCTTTGGAATGCGCAATGACGTCAACACCATCAATAATGCTTGAAAGCGCTGGGGGCAGATAGACGGTGATATTGAGGGTGTAGGGAGATTCCGTAGGGAAAAGAACAATCCTCCCCCAACTATCTTTCTCCACAACCCCGCCTGTTATGGGGCTTACATGTATTCTTGTTTCTGGGATGTTTGCCACAGCTTTCGGAAAGATCAGTACAGACCCACCAACTCCTCCCTCAACAGCGCTCAATGGAGAACCCACAACCACGTCTGTTTCCCCATCCCCATCAACGTCCTCAGCCGCAATAGAGGTGCCAAAGAGGGAGAAACGCTCCCCCGGGGGGGTAAGTGAGGGGAGAATATCTGTTTGAAGGGTGCTGTTCAACGGCAGATATGGTGTCGTTGCCAAATACACCACGTCCTTGCCAGGAGCACCAATTATTAGGTCTAATGTGGAATCAGAGTCCAGATAAGCAGATAGGAGGGAGGAACCCATGTATGCATTCTTTATTGTCTCTTCAACAACACAACTGGCTATTCTATGTACACGATAAGTTCCGTTTTTGCCCAAGACATCCTTTAAAGCCACCATAAAAACCGCTCCAGAATTTGGAGTGTTTCTCAAAAGGCCGTCGGATCCCGGTGCACCTATTGCCAGAGCTCTCTCAACGCTAACGGTCCCCCGCAGCTCAACTACGGATATTGCGGTGCCGAGAAGATCCCCTCTGAAGGCACCAGCTATAATAACGGAGGGGTCTGTTGACAGGTCATATCCAGAGGAGAAGCTTCCCCAATCAGTTCTGTTCATCCCCCAAACAATGGTAACCTCCCCCTCCTGGACTATGGATAAGGGTGAGGCAGTGGATGAGCCTATAACAATCTCCCCATACCCATCATTGTTCAGGTCCTCAATAATTATGTCTCCAAAAGAAAGCCTCTCTCTGCTCACTGCTCCCCACACAGTCACATTTTTGAGGGAATTACACCAGCCCTGCCTTGGCCAGGTGTTGCGGCCGAAGAACAGGTAGACATCCCCAGCCTGGTCCCTGGAGTCAGATGGACCGTCAGCCTCCGGTGCACCTACAGCAAGATCGTCAATTCCATCCCCATCCAGGTCGCCAACACCCAGCGAATAGCCAAATTTGTCCCCCGCCCTCTGACCATAGATCATTGTATCCCACACTCCAGATGGGAGGGTTGCAAAGGAGGGAAGGCTGTGGTTTCCAAACAGTATGAAAACCCTTCCTGCCTGCCAGCTGAAGGGTGGTGAGCTTGCATGTGGCGCACCGATAACAAGGTCATCAACGCCATCCCCATTCAAATCCCCAACATCAAGGGAGACTCCAAAAAGCATTGAACTTTCTGTACCGCTCAGTATTACATCTGCACTCTCCAGGCGAAGATCTGTAATAGGTGGCAATTCGCTGGCATTGTAAAAGATGAAGACACCTCCACACTGGGAAACGTGCTGGGCTGGGTTTGATGAGAGTGTATTTGACCAATATCTAGCACCTACAGCGAGATCCAGCCTCCCGTCGCCGTTGAAATCACCGAAAACCACACTGCTTCCGAAGTGCGACCCCACCTCACCAAATATCACCTTCTCTTCGCCTCCCATCAGAGAAAGAACCATTATGTGCCCCGATTTGTTCACCATGTCCTCTGTGGGTCTTCCTCCTGGTGCAACAGCTAACAAAACGCCCTTGCCTTCAACATATCCCGATGAGAGGAAGATCCCCAGATGATAGGAACGGGACTGGATGACATATGACGAGTCAGACGCTGAGATATTCTCCCCGAATAGGAGTGAGGAGGAGGTGAAGGAATAGATCTCACCTGAGAATGGTCTTTTATTTCCTTCCCCCGCTCCCCCGGGGGCCGATATCAATATTTCGTTTACCCCATCACCATCTGCATCAATTACTGTTATTGTGTAGCCAAACATGTCCCCCGCGTCATTTCCCGTGATATTCTCATCTGTTTGTGCGGCACTAATGTTAAGAGTGGTTGAGGGAGTACTCCCACCCTTTAAAACGAAAACACAGCCAGAGTCATCGCCATTGAGGTCCGCCCCCGGGGCACCCATGAGGAGCTCCATCTTCCCGTCCCCATCCAGGTCAGTCATACGGAGTCCTACACCCAGCCCATCTCCTTTGTTATCAGAGTATACAGTGACATTGGATTTATTGGAGTACATCTGGGAAGTGAAAAGGTACTCTCCACCCTTGAAAAGATGTACACCGCCGCCATCCATTCTTCCATTTCCTACAAGCACCTTCTTGGAGGATATTGCAAGATCATCCACTCCATCGCCATCAAAATCTCCTGCGGCGAGGGATACCCCCAGGAGTTCATCGTCCACGCTACCGTTTATGTTCTCCCTGCCAACTCTCCTATCTCCCTTCCACACGTCGTCCCCCTGTATGAGGAAAACAGCCCCTCTTCTCATCTCACCAAAGGTTGAGTTTATATAGTCTGAACTAACAGCAAGGTCCTTTTTCCCGTCCCCGTTGAAATCTCCTACGGCAATAGCCCTCCCGAAATGGAGTGCAGTAGATGTGCCAATAAGATGATAGTCTGCCACGTCGTCAACGTTTACTATTCCCCAGAGTCCCTCCCTCCTACCTTTTACAATAAATAGTTCACCATATTGGGTTCTTCCACCCCCCCTCCCGTTGGAATCTGGAGCGGTGATGATTATGTCATCCAAACCATCCCCATCCATGTCTGTAACCACTATCTGGCGACCGATGCCTCTGAAGGAAAGATTTCCCACAATAACTACGTGTGATGTTTTATTCACGGGGAGTGATGAGGCAGAATTAACAAAGGAATATATGATGTGGACGGCCCCCTCTCCATTATAATTGTATGTCTGTGGGGGAAGTGCCACTACGAGATCGTCCTCCCCATCTCCATTGACATCACCTACAGCCATACTGCATGATGACGAGAGAGAAGGATCTTCCATTCCAGTATATAGGGAGATCTCCTCTGCGGTGAGTGTTTTTAAACTTAAACCGGGTGAGGCCATTACCCTTGGGAGGTTCTCCCCCACATCCTTCTCCGCCAGGGACGATGAGTTTGAGGTGATGTGGAGGGGAAGTGTAAAGGTTAAAGCTATCGTAAGAGCAAGCAGATACGCACTCCCTCTTCTGCGGGACATGTCATGAACCCCCATATATTCTTAAAACAAATTGACTTTCTGGCAAATTTATAATATCCATCCGTATTTATAAATATCTGTTCAAGGGTTGAATTGTAATGGAGTGCTCATCTGGACATAGGTGGAGAGTGGTTGATTGAGAATGGGAGATGTTGAGTTTAATGGATGCGAAGGAGAGGGTAAGTGGACCCTGCTCTGTCATCACGACCCCTCCCGAAGTTTCTGTTACAAAGGAAAGCCATTTCCACTCTGCAGCCGATGTACTGGGTTCTGGGGAGCGGTTATACTTTTCTCTCTAGTTGGGCTTTTCATCAAGGGGATTGAATCCCTCTCCCCACTCCTGCTAATTTTACTCTATATAATTTGCCTCACACCTTTAGCCCTAGATGGCTATACGCAATACGTGGGATGGAGAAGCTCCAACAACTATTTGAGGTTCTTAACGGGTTTTTTAGCAGGTGCTATAGGGGGGATTATAATCGCATATCTCGTAAGGAACGTCCTTGCCATCATATTGTAGGGCTATTCAGTAGTATTCTTTACATCTGGGGCAGTACCAAAGTTCCAGGTTATCTTTCCATATGAGCTTTCCCCCGCATACTGGACATCTCTTTACCTTTCCCTCCGTTGTTTCCCTTGGTGACACGGTGAATTTTGTCTCATGTCTCACCTCTCTTGTTGCGGGTGGTCGTTTGAAGGTAAGCTCTTCTATGTCTTCTTCTTCCTCTTCTAGAAGGTCCACAGCAGCCCTTTTTCTTCTTCTAGGAGCCTCCTCAACCTCCCTATATCTCCCTCCTCTTTTGCGCCTGGGGGTCTCAACAACCTCCTCCTCAAACTCCTCCTCTTCTCCCACCTCTTCCTCTTCCCCCTCTTCCTCCTCAAGTACAATCTTTCCTTCCCTTCCGCACTTTGGACAGCGGAAGACGACCTCCTTCATCCCCTCCCACACCTTTATGTTGATTGTATAACCACACTTGCATTTTACAGGGATGATCTCCTCCTCTTCCTCCTCCACCCTTCCCCTGGGCGGCTCTTCCTCTATTATTGCTTCGGGTATCTCCTCCTCTTCAATAATTGCTTCCCTGGGTCTCCTTCTTGGCTTCTGAGTCCTTCTTCTCGTTCCTTTTGGGATAAAGGATACCTCTTCTTCTCTCATTCCTCTCCCCTTCCTCCGTTTCTTTTTCTCACCTTCATCTACCTTTTTTCCGAATTTCTCAATCATCCATTGTTCATAAAGCTTTTTGGCCCTTCTTTTCTCCTCACCCTTTGCTTCCCACCCGCATATCCAGCAGCGGTCAAAAGGGGGGGTGAGGATGTTTTTACACTGCGGACATTTTACCTCCATACTAGCACCCGAAGATATATCACATTGAACCTATTTAAACAATTTTTCTTAAATGGTCTTTCATGGAGATAAGTAGCCCGAAAAAAAGAAAAAAGAAGGACTTTGGGGGGTCTTGAACCCCCCAAAAGTTTTGGACACTAGTAGTTTATTATGGGATATCTTGTAAAGGCGTCAAAGGACTGCTCCACGTGTATGTTGTGCTCCGTCTGTATCCTCATGTCCATCACCATGTATCCTGCCATCACAGCCTCCGGGATGTAGAAATAGATGCCTATCTTGTAGAACGTCATGTTGGACCAGCAGGCCCACAACCCCCGGCCGACTAAGAGACCACCCGGATTGGGATAATTGGAGAGGTTAATGAACGACACGTTCAACCCATTATGGCCGTAGTATTCGTTATCTGGTCCAGGGAAACCTGAGAGGTTCTTGGGGTTGAAGGGATCCAGCATCATATCTTCTGGTATGTTCTCTGGGATCAAATCCTCAGGTCTTAACGGTATTATTGGGAGCTCCTGGGGGTGATCCGGAGTGTACATCCAGCCCATCATGCTCTGGTCAAGGTAGAAGGGAACACCGTCACCATCTATGTCGTCGTCCGCGGTATATGGGGTCAGGTCCTCACCAATGGAGCCGTTGAAGAAACGTATGGAGATGTTTATGTTGTTCCACCAACTCTTCTGGAAGAAGATACTGCCCGGATACCCGTTTTCAATACCCACTATGATCTCCATGTAGAAGGGCGTGGTGTATGATCCTTTACTTATCTGGGAGGTGTCAAGCTGCCAGCGGAACCCATAGAAGTCATGGCCGTTGCCGCCCATGGGGAAGTTTCCAAGGGCGGATATCGCAAACTGGTCCCCCTCCTCACCAAACTGAGGATAGTGTACGGTGCCGTCTGGGTAGGTTATGGAATAGAGCGCTATTGCGGTATCAAGCCTATCGTCAGGTATTGTTGGCCTCGGGTCCCAGTCGTCCTCCATCCTGTCGCCATCGGTGTCATCCGTTGTAGGATCTGTATCGTACATGTTCCAGCGGTAAAAAGCCGGTTTAAGTGGTGCGGGGTTAAGTGGGTCTGTATAGTTACCGGGTAAGCCCCGATCTATCCACCCTATAATATCGTCAAGAGTGGTGCCGCTGGGATAATCCTGACCGGGATATCCCGGGTTGTGGAACAACCATTGTATGTAAGCCTCATAATCGCTTGAAGGTGAAAAGATCATATATATTGTAAGCCAAGGATTCATGTTGTAAAAGGACATCTTATATCCTTCATAATGGAGGGACCCCTTCTCTCTTGCCTTATCGTACCAATAAGCCCATCCAGAGTATTGTCCCACAGTCAGTTTGCTGAATCCACTGTTGGGATCCTTGAAGTCCAGATTGGGGTCCACCTTGTCTGGGATCCACCTAGGGGTGTTCTGATGGTTCACCTGTGTGTACCCCCATTCTTTGCGACTATTGCCGTTTATTCTGCCTGGGCCAAAGAGCTGGAGCTCCTCCTGATCAGGTATCTGGTCCCTGTCAGAATCGTTTGTGTTTGGGTTTGTCCCGAAGGCAAAGGCGAATGTAAAGGCCAGCTTCGGCTGAAATCCTCCACCCTGGCCAAAGATGAACCAGAAGGCATGCATGAAACCAACCCCACCGTCCTGTTCCTCACCGTTCAACATCCCATCTTCATCGTTATCCTCCCAATAATCCGGAAGCCCGTCGAAGTCTGAATCTACAAGAAGAGGATCTGTAGACCCCGCGTCAGAACCTAGTTCGTTTCCATCCATCAGTCCGTCATCATCTGTATCCCAGTCATTTGGATCAGTGCCCAACCTTGGCTCCAGGCTGTCTATAAGCCCGTCGCCGTCTGTATCCGGATTCTCATGGTCAGTACCCATGCCCATCTCTTCAGTATCCGTGAGGCCATCTCCGTCATCGTCAGCGTTCCCATCACCGTCTCCATCACCACCCTGTGCAGGTCCAGAACCACTGCCTCCAGAGTCTCCACCACCACTTCCTCCACTCCCCGTACCGTCGTTCTTATAGTTGAGTGGCCATCTGTCATCCGGGTCAAGAATACCATCACCATCAGAGTCGGGGTTTGTTGGGTCAGTGTGCTGAATTATGTCGTTTCCCTCCTCGTCCTGCCCCACAACCCTGTAGAACTCGTTGTAGTTGGTGTAGGGATATGGAACCTCTGTGTAGGAGGCGTACTCCTCACCACCGTAATAG
>JAGHBW010000111.1 GCA_021160765.1 Thermoplasmata archaeon | reverse complement strand
GGTTAAAGGTGCCACACTATCCGTATGGAAGGACTCAAACCCGACACACAGCTTAAATTTAGGTCTTCTGAAGGCGGGTGAAAGAAGAAAAATAAACATCAAGATTGAGTGCTCCCTCCCCAACCATAACATATCGCTACTCATTACACCGCCCCCGGGATTTGAAGACCATGATATGAGCAACAATAGATTAGAGCTGGAGATTGAGCCTGTTCTCGTGGACCTTGATCTTTTAAATGTGGAAGCGGTTCTAAACAATGAGGACGAGGTCACCTTCAAAGCTGAGATAGTCTACCATGGTGTTGAACCCCTTGACGATATGGAGTATCATATACTCTACGACTCACTCCTAGTAAAGGCTGACACTGTTGTACATTTATCTCCTGGCCACACATATGTTATCAATGTAACTCTCTTCGCAAGCAAGTCCTACAGCAACATCACCATTGTGCTGGATCCTCATGATATGTTGCTAGAGAGCAATGAGAAGAACAACATAGCCAATGTTCCAAATCCCCTTCTATCCCCCATCCCAGAGACACCACCCCCTCAGCCGGAGCTTAGTGAAGAAAAACCCAATCAGGAGCCCGCTCCTGAAAGTGATGAGGAAACTGATGACGAACAGGAAGAGAATAACGCCTCCCAGACGGGAGGAGAGGAGGACACCACAGAAGAGATTGGTGAAACAACGCCGGGAGAGGGTGGAAATCTCAACGAAGGGACAGATAATGTCGTGATTCTTCCCAACGTCCCAGATGATGAGGACGGTGGAGGCAACGGGTGGGGTGGTCTTCCAGTCGCTGTTGTCGTAATTCAAACCTTCCTCACTCTTCTTCTCTTTGTAGAGGTTCTGCATAGAGAAGCACTGCGATACAAACTGCTCTCACTTTTCGTTCCTTTGTATTCAAAGCTCAAAAAGGAGAAGTTAGAGAGCGGGGTTAGATGGGAGATCCTCGGCTACTTGAAGGCTAAACCGTATGCAACCTATTCCGAGCTCAAAAGGGACCTTGGCCTTACCAACGGCACTCTTATGCACCACCTGAGGATCCTTGAAAGGGAGGAACTCATTCGTTCAAGACGGGTTGGTAAGTACAAAATCTTCTACCATATGGACAAAAGGATGCCGGAAAACTTCAGTTATCTCTCTCCAATCAAAAAGAGATTGCTTGAATATATTATGGACAACCCAGGGACTGTTCAAAAGAGCCTAAGCAGGATATTTAAAAAATCTCAGACGGACCTCAACTATCATCTAAACGAACTGTATAGGATGGGCCTCATAAAGAAAAAGAGGGAAGGTAAGTACGTAAAATATTATCCAGTGTAAATGGGGGGAGAAGGTGGAAGAGGAAGAACTTATCAAAGAATGGATGGATTTCTTTGAACTCAAGGGTTTAATTGGGGAGATCCACGACATTGCAAATATCCCTACAAAGAGTAGCATATACGTATCCTATCTGGACCTTCTATACTTGAAAGAGGGTATAGCTAGCATGTTGAGAGAACATCCTAAACTTGTTCTCCAGTCAGGGGAGAAGGCCATACGTAGGATACTTGGACCGGAGGAGGAGAGGAAGATCAACATAAGGATAACAGATCTGGCCAATGAATTTACTTTGAATATAAGGGACTTAAGAAGTGTTCACCTTGAATCCTTTGTCGCTGTTGAGGGTCTAATAAGGAAAGCAACGGACGTGAAGCCGAAACTAAAGACTGGTGTTTTCATATGTCAGAGATGCGGCCATGAAATTGTAATGGAGATGGAACACCAATATCGCGAACCTCTTAAATGTCCGGAGGAGGAGGGGGGGTGTGGTAGGACCGCTTCATCCACAAAATTTGACCTTGATCTTAAAAAATCTACCTTCATAGATGTCCAGAAAATAGAGATTCAGGAATCCCCAGAGATGCTGAGTGGTGGGGACCAGCCTAAAAGGCTTTCCCTTTATCTCTACGACGATATTGCAGGAAAGATATATCCAGGGGATGAAGTGAAAATATGGGGGATATTGAAAGCGAAGCAGAAAAGGGATGCTTTTGGCAAACTCCCCCTCTTTGACATCTACCTTGATGTGAACAACTTTGAGAAGGTTGACAAAAGCTATCTTGAGCTTGAGATAACGGAAGAAGACGAGAAAAAGATAAAGGAGTTGGCAAAAAGGGTTGACATCTATAACTTGCTAGTAAGATCATTCTCCCCCTCTATATATGGTATGGAGCACGAGAAACTCTCACTCATACTACAGCTGTTCGGCGGAGTTGAAAAATTCCTTCCTGACGGTACGCGAACTCGGGGGGATATACACATTCTCCTTGTTGGTGATCCAGGTACTGCTAAATCTCAATTGTTGAGGTATGTGGCGGACCTCGCCCCCAGAGGGATATACACCTCTGGGAAATCTGCATCAGCTGCGGGACTTACCGCCGCTGTTGTAAAAGACGAATTTGGGGAGGGAAACTTCACCCTTGAAGCTGGAGCACTTGTGCTAGCTGATGGAGGTATTGCCTGCGTGGACGAGATAGACAAGATGTCCGACAACGACAGATCCATCATGCACACCGCTATGGAACAGCAGATAGTCTCCATATCCAAAGCAGGAATCCAGGCGAAATTGAGGGCTAGATGTTCCATACTGGCAGCTGCAAATCCAAAGCTTGGTCGTTTCAAAGAGGGGGAACTGGTGGACGACATCCCAATACCGCCTGTTCTCCTCTCCCGCTTTGATGTAATTTTCGCCATAAAGGATCTCCCTCATCCAGATCTGGACAGAAGAAAAGCACTTCACATTCTGACACACCACCGCTGGGGCGAGATGAAAAAGAGATTGGAAATGAATCCAAAAGCAAAGGGTGTAGAGGGAGAAGAGTTAGAGGAGCTTGAAGACAAAGACTTGATTCCCCCCACACTTCTCAGGAAGTATATTTCCTTCGCCAAGCAGAGGGTTTTTCCCGTGTTAAGCAATGAAGCAATAATGAAGATTATGGAGTACTATCTATCATTAAGAGAACGTTCTAGGGAAGTGGGTGGTGCAAGAATAATACCGATAACAACAAGACAACTTGAGGCCATAGTACGCCTTGCTGAGGCCTCTGCAAGGGTGAGGCTCAGCGAAGAGGTGACCGCAGAGGACGCAGATAGGGCTATAAAACTCTTCACCAGATACCTGGAGACCATAACAGAGGGTGGGGGAATAGATGCAATATACACTGGAAGATCCCTAGCTAAGAGGGAGAAACTTCAGAGAATACTTTTAATTATAAGAGAACTGGAACAGGAAGGAGAGGGTGCCGAAAAGAAAAGAATAATAGAGATGGGTAAAGAAGATGGGCTGAACAGACAAGAGATTGAAGAGATTTTAAGACAACTTCTCTCCAGCGGCTCCATCTACGAGCCTAGAAGAGACGTCTTCAGGAGTTTGATGTGAATGGATGCAAATGTTGAAAGACACGTCTTCATAAAAATGCATCGCTCTGGTGAGACTCTCCTTCTCGCCGCATGTGATGAGGAGATTCTGGGAAAGAGGTTCAGAGAGGGTAAGCTCCGCCTCCACGTGAAACGGGATTTCTATGGGGGTGAACTGGTATCACCGGAGGTATTTTTGAGGCTCATTGAGCAATGCACTATGGCAAATCTCTCAGGAGAATTCGTTGTGGAACTTGCCATAAAAAATGGATATATCCAGGAGGAAAATGTCCTCTACATTGAGTCCATACCCCACGCACAGCTCCTCAAGATATAGTGGTGGTGGAGATGGGAAGGGATGACCTAGTTAAATTCTGGAGAGAAAGGGAGGTTGTTAACGGTCGCCCTGGAAGAGCCTTGGTTGTAATCATGACCACCATAGGATGCTCGTGGTATAGGCGATCAGGTGGCTGCACTATGTGCGGATATTTCAACAATTACAAGGGGAAGGCTGTCACAGAGGAGGACATTCTACGGCAGGTGGATAGTATTGTGAATGAATATCACGGGGAGGACATGATAAAGATATACACCTCTGGCTCCTTTTTAGACCCCTCAGAGGTAAAACCGGAGATTGCTGTTCACCTGATGGATTCCCTCAAAAAGAAATCTGAGAATATGGGAAAAACACCCCAAATTGTTGTAGAGAGCAGACCAGAATACATATCAGAGGAAGCAATATATCCCCTTAAAGGGATCTTACCACTAATTGTAGCACAGGGTCTTGAAACCGCCAGTGATAGCATCAGGATACACTCCATAAGAAAGGGATTTAGAACCATTGATTTCTTAAAGGCCCTTGACGTGCTGGAAAGGGAGGAGGTAGGGTCTAAGGTCTACCTTCTTCTGAAACCACCGTATGTAACTGAAAGAGAGGCTATAATTGATGCCCTTAAAAGTATTGAATTCCTCGCGGATAAATACGTGCAAGTGATCTCGGTGAACCCTCTAAACGTCCAGAGAGGTACCATTGTTGAAGAACTCTATAAAGCAGGAAAATATCGCCCACCATGGCTATGGAGCCTTTTATATGTCCTAAAGAAGGGGAAAGAAATTGCTCCAGATAAGAGAATCGTTAGTGAGCCCAGTGGTGGGGGGCGAGATCGGGGGGTACATAATTGTGGAAGATGCGATAAAAAGATACTGAGGAAGATCAGTGAGTTCTCCTCCTCACCTGAGAATAACCCAAGACTCCTCAACAGTACTAAGTGCGATTGTATTAAGAGGTGGAAACTAGAGACCGCTTTTGGAATTATGTAAGGTGCTATCTCCCCTTCATCTTGTCCTTCTTCTTTTTGATTATTTTAAGGAACTTCTTTATGCATTTATTCAGAGCCTCTTCCATGGTCCAGTCCCATTCTTCTATGGTGTAAATCTCGTATGGTGTTGTGACTTTGAGGCTAATTGTGTACTTGGTAACATCTTCCATGTGATGATGGTGTTTCACCCTTACAGTAATGGCTATTACCTCTATGAACTTCTCAGCCTTTTTCAGCATCTTCTGAATGAGATCGTGAAGCTTTGGAAGCGCGTCTATATGGGCCTCATCAACCCCCGCTATCTGTATGAAGGGTTGAACCTCCTTTCTTAGCCTTATGACCTTCTCCAGTATGTCCCGCTCTGTCACCACTCCGATAAGTTTTCTACCTTCATCAACTATAATCAGAATGCTGGTATCATTAGAAAGCATGGATGAAACTGCCTCCTTTATGGTGGACTTAACGGATATCGTTATGGGAGGTGTGGTAATACTTTTAATAAGAATGTCAGCAGGCTCCTTCTCCCCATGTATCTCTCCAGCAGAAGACTTACTCTGGGGTTTTTCCATTACGTTCATTATATCCTTTAAACCAACAATACCCATAACCTTCCCTCTTGAGTCAACCACGGGCAAAGAACGGTAATCTCCCATAATCATAAAACGAGCAACCTTCTTTGTGCTCTCATTTTCACCAACAGATGCAGGAGAGGCGTTCATTATCTCTGCTATCTCTGCACCGCCCACTATAGGATCTTCAGCCACAATCTGGAGAATTTTCCTTATGCTTACAATTCCTTTGAACCTCTTATCTTTAACTACTGGCAGGACTCTGAGATCCTGGGATATCATAATATCAGCAATGTCAAAGATGGGTGTCTCCGTGTCTATCCGGGGCGGGACAAATATGAAATTTCTCACCTTTGCATTTAAAGGAATCTTCCTTCTCTTAAGGATATTTTTAAGTGTAATCATCCCGAGAAACTCTCCTCCCTCAACCACTGGAAGTGCTCTCTCCTCCGTTCTTAGGAGTTTTCCAATGGTTTCCGATATGGTTGCATCCGGGGATATACGGTACTTCGGTTTTTCTAGTAAATCTTTTGCCTTCAGTTCTTTCAGCGGTTTCAAGGCTCTCACCACCTCTTCCCACAATATAAACCCCTTATAATAACCTTTGTAAAGTTAGGAAGATTAATATTTACCCTTAACATAGGTGTTTCACATGTCAGGGCCAAGGGTTGCTGTTATCGCAGGTAGCTATTCTGATAAGCCAGTTATTGAAAAAGCTGTTAAGGTGCTGAAAGAATTCTCTGTTGATTATGAGGTCTTCATATACTCCGCCCACCGAACCCCTGAGGAGCTTGTAACCCTCCTGAAAGAGGATAACTTTGATTGCTATATTGCCATCGCAGGACTCTCTGCAGCGCTCCCCGGGGTTATTGCTGCACATACAACGCGCCCCGTAATTGGTGTTCCAGTTTCTGGAAAGGTGAACATGGACTCCATTCTCTCCATTGTACAGATG
>JAGHBW010000079.1 GCA_021160765.1 Thermoplasmata archaeon | reverse complement strand
GATGGGAGCACCTGGTACGCTGATGAGGGGGTCTTCCTGTCCGCCAACTCATCCTACGACCCGGAGGGGGGGAACCTGACCTTCAGGTGGTATGCGAAGGAGATCAATACAGGGGAGAACAGAACTCTCCTCACGGAGAGGTACGGCTGGGTCTCCCTCTCCACCGGGGAGTACCTGATCACGCTGAACGTGACGGACAGTGAGAACCTCACATCCTTTTCATCCGTTAGGATTACTGTTCACCCCCACAGGAACAGGCCACCTCTTCCCCACATATCATCCCCAAGAGAAAACTCTACATATCCCAAGAACACCGTTATAGTTTTCTCCTCATCAGGCACCTGGGATGAGAACATCTCTTCACTCAGATATTTCTGGTTTTCCAACATAAGCGGGTATCTCGGCTCCGGAGAGATGATTGAAGCATCCCTCCCTGAGGGAAGGCATCTCATAACACTTTACACGGACGACGGGGAGTTCAACACCTCAACATCTGTGAATATTACAGTTTACAACCGTCCCCCATCCGTTTCTATAATCGCACCTTCAAGAGTCAATGTGGGTGAGAGTGTGCATCTCTCCGCAGAGGCCACAGACCCAGACGGAGACAACCTGACCTTCACCTGGGAGATGGGCGATGGAACATACCTTCACGGAAGGGAGGTAAACCACATCTATCAGAGCGGCGGGAACTATACAGTAACCCTGAGAGTCTCCGATGGCTCCATCTCCAACTCCACTGCCACTGCAGAGCACGTTATTTTTGTGAATCAGCCGCCTGAGGTGGTGACCCCACAGGACCTTCAGGCAATCTCAGGTGAGCCGGTGAACCTGACTGCGGATGCCACAGACCCGGATGGGGATCCCCTCACATATCAGTGGGACATGGACGGAGATGGCAGGTGGGATATTGCAGGGAAGTCCATTACCTACACCTACACCGTCCCCGGGGAATACACCGCCTATCTTAACGTGAGCGACCCAACAGCGTGGAGGGTGGTTAACTTCCACGTCACCGTTTTGCCCCCCAACACCCCGCCTGTTGCCCGCGCCAAATCTCCTGTTATAGTCACCCTCAAATCCTATTCCGTTCAGGCCACCCTTGATGCCTCACTCTCCTATGACCCCGATGACGATCTGAACGGGGACGGCAGGATAACCCCGCCGGAGGTTGACAATCTATCCTACTGCTGGGACCTGGATCCCACCTCAGACTCGGATGGTGACGGCGTCCCAGACAACGATTGTGACCTGGAAGGGAAGGTCGTCACAGCAACCTTCCGCGAAGCTGGAAAGCACACAGTGTTGCTCAACGTCACTGACCCCCGGGGGGCATGGGCTGTTTTCAAGGTTACAGTGATTGTGAACAGACCGCCTGTGGCCGAGGCAGAGGGTCCAAATAGGGCTTTAGTGGGTCAGAAGCTTGACTTCACCGCTGAGAGCTCAAGCGACCCTGATGGAGATTCAATAACAATTCTCTGGGACTTTGGGGACGGAGCGAGAGGAAGCGGGGTCAAGGTCAGTCATACATATCTCTCCTCCGGTGTTTTCACCATCACGTTGACGGTCTCCGACGGTTATGTCAACTCCACATTCCAGATGGACGTGGAGGTGCTCTCCCTTCCGGAAATAGAGATAACCACCCCTTCACCATATGCAGAGGTATCAGGCGTTATTTACATAACAGGTAATGTACCCGCGCCAACAGGATTCAAAGTTGAGGAGGTTCTCATCTCCATAGATGGGGCTGCTTTTGTAGATGCAGTTCCGGAAGGAGGCTCATACAGAACCTTCAGCTATAGATGGGACACAACGCTGGTTGAAGATGGCCTTCATACAATAAAGATAAAGGCTGTTGTCTCCGGCATTGAAATAAAAAAGGAGATCCAGGTCAATGTCAGGAATAAAGAGGAGGGAGGGGGAGGTTTTAGTTCCATCTACGCCGTTCTTATCGTTGTGATTGTAATATTGTTGATTCTCATACTGTATCTTAGAGGCAAGGCGAGGAGTATTGAGCTCACTCCCCTCCCAGAGTCTACGCCATCAGCAACCCCTCCTCCACCACCGTCCCCAGCACCACAGGAGAAAGAAGAGAAGGGCAAGCTTCACTTACGGGTTCATTGTCCACGATGTGGAAAGTACTTTGATTGGGAGGGGGAGGAGTCTTATCCGATACGCTTGAGGTGTCCCTACTGCGGTGCCAGGGGTGTTATAGAGAAGGAGGGGGAGGGCATGGAGGAAAAAATGGGGGTGCCGGTGGTATGTCCGGTATGTGGGGAGGTGTTCTATATCACGGAGCCCAAACCCTTTATGACCTGCCCCTCATGCAAAGCAAAGGGAAGGGTCCCCGTAGACGTTCTGAAAGAGCTTAAGGAGATGAGGGAAGAGAAGATAATGCTCCGTTGTCCCAAGTGCGGGGAGAAGTTTACCGTCCCACGGGATCACAAGGGGGCGGTCGTCTGCCCCAACTGTGGGGCGACTGGTTACATCTAGGCCCCTTTCCTGGCCCTCTTTATTCTCTCTTTGGCGGTGTATCCTGTGGCCTTGTCCAGGAATGTGTTGTATTTTTTAATAGTGTCTGCCGCCACATCATCAGAGACATCCTTCTTCATGACGGTCTCAACTGCTAGGCCCTTATCCTCAAGCCAGGTGCGGAGGGGATTAAGCGCCCCATAGGTGACCTCATATCTCCCATCAACCTCCACCACTTTATCAGCACCAAAAACCTCTTCAAGGATTCTTTTAAGCCCGTCCCCTTCTAAGTTCTTCTTATGCCCTCTTTTTATCGGCTGCAATCTCATTACGATCCCCGGGGGGAGAATGCATGAAGACCCAAATAAAATTCACCCTAATCTCTGATGCCCACCTCGGATATTGAGAATATAGCCTCCCCTTCCGGCAGGTTGGGGGAATCAATAAGCCTGGCAATCCTTCGGTTCCCCTTGCTCTTTCTCAAGTATATCCTGAAAGTGGCGGTATGGCCGATGATGTGGCCCCCAATGGGTTTCGTGGGGTCGCCGAAGAGTACGTCAGGGCGGGACTGAACCTGGTTTGTGACCACAACGGCGGCGTTATAGAGGTCTCCGAAGCGGTGCAGGTCGTGCAGATGTCTGTTCAGCTTCTGCTGTCTTTCAGCTAGGGCACCCCTCCCCACGTACTCCGCTCTGAAATGTGCGGTTAGGGAATCAACGATCATAAGGCGAATAGTCTTCTCCTTCGCCAATTCATTGGCCTTGTCCACCAAAAGCATTTGATGATGGGAGTTGAAGGCTCTTGCAACGTGTATCTTTTTCAGGACCTCTATTGGGTCAAGATCCCACCCTTCAGCCATCTGGATGATCCTCTCGGGGCGGAATGTGTTTTCAGTGTCAATGTAGATAACCTCACCTTCAAGGCCCCCCATGTCTGTGGGAAGGGTTGCATTTACGGCAAGCTGATGAGTGAGCTGTGTTTTCCCGGAGCCGAATTCGCCGAAAAACTCTATAATAGCCTTCGTTTCAACTCCACCTCCCAGCAGTTCGTCAAGACGCTTTGATCCCGTTGTCAATTTCATAACATCCTTTCTCTTCTCAAGAATCACGTCACCGGTTTCAAAACTCCCCACGTCCACCATCTTTCTGGCAGCGTTGATTATCTTGGCTGCCGTGGCCTCCCCTATTTCAGCAACCTCTGCAAGCTCCATTGGAGAGGTCACCGCAATGGACATAAGGGTGTCAAAGCCAGCATCCCTCAACTTTTCAGCGATAGCAGGACCCACACCAGGTATATCTTCAACACTTTTTTCCTCCATATCCCTCAACCCTGTTTTTTATCCGTAATGGGATAACCCCATTTCCAAAAGGTGCTATTAAACCTTTTGCAGGGGGAGATGGGAGAAAGTAATCATCGGTAAAAGAATATCTCTCTAACGATCTCCTCCACTAGGGGAAAATAGTCCAAATTTCTGAACACGATGATATTTGGTGGCGATGTTGTTATGAGAGAGAAGCTGTCATCGTTGGTATAGAGCGAATTCCAAAGGGAGACAAAGATGTCTCTGGTCTCCTCCATCTCCTCACTGCTGTCCAGAGAACCAAGGAGAAATGTGCTGAAAGGTGTGTTAACTGCAAAAAAGAGGGACAAATCCTTCAAGACGGCGAGAAATCTTCTTTCCAGATCCCTCTCCACCTCAGACCTTGGAAGATGCGTTCCTCCAGCCATGAACACAACATCAGCTGGAAGCCTCCATATGTTGAGCACTCTTCTTTTTCTGAGGGCCCCTCCTTCCCACAGATGGGCTCTAACTCTTGCTACCCGTTGGCGACTAATTTTGAGAAGCGAGGATATATGTGAATCCTTAAGGGTTGGGAAACGAAGTATTCCCAGGAGGACTAGGCAGTCGTTCCAAGAGAGCTCCTCAATCTTCAAGGAGCACTCCCTCTTCTCCTGATGGTTCTCTGATTCGGGCAGTCCTCTTATGGACCTCTCAAGAGCACGGTGGAATGTGAAATAGGCCATCAGTTCGCTGGAATTAAGAGGGAAGATCAGCTCCTGAAGGGTCTGTATATTCCAGAGGTCACTTTTTAGAAGCGCCTCCTTCAACAGTGTTCTATAATAAGTGAACTGTTGAAAGTCTCTGTGAAGGGAGATTATGGAGGTGTAGCTGTCCATGCGGAGAGAATAAACAGCATGGGGTAGAGACTCAACGATGTTCCGAAGCGCTTCCACCTCTCGCCTTCTGCTGTAATTGCTCGAGGGAAGAAGGTGTACGGACACAAACTCAATTCCCAGAAAATCAAGACATGGAATGTATGTTTCATCAAAGATTTGATGGTAACGAAGTGTTCTTTTGACCGTATAGACTGTTGAGGGCTTTGTCCTGGTAATTTCAGCTATCTCCCCATCAGAGGCCTCAGGATACTTCAGAAGAGCCCAGAGGATTCTTAGCCTTGTAGGGGTGAGAAGAGAGGGGGGTAGGCCTGCTTCCATCTACACCAATGGGGGGTATTCCTTTGTCGGATTTAACCCTTCCTAACACATTATTTTAATTTGTGAAGAAAGTTTGAAAAAATGTTCTGTAAATTGCGGTTGAGAGGCGGGGATGGTAAGCAGTGTCAACCCTCTTCTCCCTCTAGAAATGCCTCGGTGATGTCAAGGCCCAATTCAAACCTCTTAAGTTTCTCTTCAACCTCTTTAGATTCTGGGGGTATAAGTTGAACCCCCTCCTCCGCCTTAAGTTTCCCTCCAATCACGGTGTCCTGAGTTGCCCTTATCTCCTTGGCCGAAACATCCCCCTGAATCCTCGCTGCACCATCTATCAACACCTCTCCCCTCGCTTCCACCTCTCCATTTACTACAGTATCCTTTCGGAGTATTATATCCTCTTCAGCCTTGATCCTCCCGAAGACCTCCGCTTCACCGTTAACTACTACACTCCCCCCAGCGATGATGCTTCCCACAACCTTCGCTTCCGGTCCTATAATCACATCCCCGGGAGCCCTTATACTCTGCTTTGTAACGGTGCAACCCCGGGGGAGGAAGAGGAACTTTCCCCTTATAAGGAAAGCCTCCTCTCCTGCGTTCAGCTCTTCAATGATTCTCTCCACCTCACCCTCCTCTCCCCTTCTCAAAAGCTCTAAAAGGTAAAGGAAGATGTATATGATGAGGGGGATGGGGTTTTTTATCTCTATCCACCCTCTGGATTCCACCTTTTCAGGATCTATTGTTACCCCTTCTCCCACCTCAAGGTCCCCCTCCACAACAAGCTTTCCGAGGATCTTAACCCTCTCTCCCAGATATACACTTGAGTCCGAGGTCACATCTCCCCTTATGGTGGTGGCCTTGTCAATTCTTATATCACCTATGGAGATGAGGTCACCCACCACCTCTGCAAGCTCACCAATGAAGATTCTCCCCTCTGTGCTTAAACTTCTCTCCACAGTAGTGCGGTTGGAGAGGATAATATCGCCATCGGTGCGTATGACATCCTCATCCAGAACGGCACCCTCTGGTACAACCAGTGTCCTTCTATTCAGAACCGTCTTGACGCCCCCTTTGACGCTGAAAGACCATACGGTATGGGGATTAAAAAACCTTTTCTTTTGAGTTGGGTTTAAATGTCAAAAAATACCCTTATTCGCCAATCATTATTCTTCTCAACAAGTATGCGATGATACGTGACAGCTTTTATATCCTCTATGACGTCCTGAGGCCCAACCTCAACATCCATTTCTATCCCATTACCCTGGGCGCACACCTCCCCCTCGTTCTCTTTTACAGTGAGATCACCCATCCAAAGCTTCCTCTCCCCTTGGAAGAGGTACAGCAGCTCTGATAGAATTCTCACTACAAGGGATTCATAATCCATAGCACAGATTGTGAGATCCCTCCTCTTTTCCGCTAGAACTTTGGCACTCTTAAGCTGAAGGGAGTAGAAATCTACTATTAGGTTTTCAAGAGCTTTTCCTAGAGTTTCAGCATGTACCTCAAGCCCCACGTCTGATGGGTGCTCTAAGACGCTCTTCTCAGGATAGTTGAAATGAATGGTCTTGCTCATCGTCAGCAAATCAGGAAGATATATTTAAATAGATTTCGGGTGGTAATTGTTGTTGAAAGGCGATGAGTGAACTGAGCGAAAAGGAGATCCTGGCAGCTTACATTCTTCTCCACTGCCCCCATCTCACACTTAAAGAGGCATCCTCTATAATCGGTGTCTCCCCTGCAACACTCTCTCTTTACAAAAAACGACTAATTAATCTGGGGGTGATTTATCGTGTCAGAACACCTACAATACGCTCATCTGGAATAGAGTTTTTATTAATGGTTAGCGGGAAGATCCAAAAGGGACTTAAGCCCGAAACAGTTTACGAAGAGATGGTTAGACTCCTGGATAAAAAGGGAAAAATAATCTTTTTCATGAGCGACTCCTACGATTTCGTGTCATACATTGGATTCTCCACATCCGATGAATTTGTGGAGGGACTGGGGGTGTTTAAAAATCCTGAGAATGGGTGGCAGATGGACGTTAGATTTGCCTCGGAGCTGTCCAGTGTGGAAATACGGAACTTTCTGGACCTTTCTCAGCCTCTTAAATGGAGTATGCCTGAAGTTTCATTTCCTGCCCTGGAAGGCTGTTGGAGGAGATTGACCCCTCTCCCCTCCCCCCCATCCACCAAAAGGGCTAGAGATGTTCTACGGGCCCTAACGGAGGACCCTGCCTCAACGTGTGAAGAGGTGGCCGAGAGGATAGGGATAAGCAGGCAGGCGGTGGGACAGATAAAAAGAAGGCTTAGAAAGAAGGGCCAGCTCTATGAGGGTTACGTTATGAACCCCCGTAGGCTCTCCATGAATGTCCTTTCATTCTACTTTATCTATCCCTCTTCACATCTATCAAAGAGATCATTTCTGAAGGCGGCGGACGCTATGGAGAAGGTTTTTTTCCCTCCCTTCTTTATGGTTAGCAGTGGAACTATGCACTTTATTTGGCCACATAAGGATTTAGCAGCCATGAAAGATTTCAGTGCCAGGGTAGTTGATGTGCTCTCATCCTCAGGTGCCGAGGACGCAAGGCTGGAGAATGTGGTACTGGATATGAGATTTGGAGGAACATACACGAAAATATCCTTGGCAGGAATGGGTGGAGGTGGGAGCTGTTGAGGGTTCAGGAGGAGAAGGAGGGTGTAAGGATCCTCCTGGAGTGTCCAGAGGACCTCTGGTATCTCAAGAACATCATTAAAAAAGGGGATTTGATAGAATCTCTTACCACAAGAAGGGTAAGCTCGCGTGAGGAGACACTGAGGCCAGAGGATGAAAAGAGGGTGAAAGTCGTACTTACAGTAGAAGTGGAAGAGGTTGAGTTTCACCCCTTCACCGAAAGACTTAGGGTTAGAGGGATCATCAGAGCTGGAATGGATATAGGAAGATATCACACGTTTAACCTTGAACCGGGTGTGGAGATACTCCTGAAGAGGGAGCTCAGGGATGAGGAGAGAGAGTTTCTTGAAGAGGCGGTGAAGGGTGGAATTGGTAAGAGGGCATTTCTCATATCGGTTGACGACGAGGATATTGTTGTTTACCTAGTGAACGATTACGGTATAAAAGAGGTGGCAGCCCTCCCATACCCAAGGCGAGGTAAGATGTATCAGCAGAAAGAGGTGAGTTTTTCTGTTGTAGAGGATTTACTGTCGTTGATTAGAGAGAACGACCCCGGGGGGGAGCTTCCACTAATCCTTATTGGCCCCGGGTTCTTTAAAGAGAAGATTGTTGAGGAGATGACAAAGGAAAGGGAGGAGTTGAAAGGAAGGATTCACACGTTGGCCACCTCTTCCGGGGGGTATTCAGGGGTGAAGGAGGCGCTTAAGAGTCAAAAGCTTGTTTCAATGCTTTCAACCCTAAGAATAATGAGAGATCTCAATATATTGAAGGAGTTTTTTGAGGGCATCCCCCGGGGCTTATCCACTTACGGCAGGGATGAGGTGATAAAGGCGGTCAACTGGGGGGCGGCTAAAGAGGTTCTTATTTCGGAGAGCCACCTTCACGAGAGCTGGGCGGAGGATCTTTTCAAACTGGCAAAGAGTACTGGGACAAGGGTTGTAGTGGTCTCAGAGGAGCATGAAGAGGGAAGGATGTTCAAGAAAATGGGGGGGGTGGGGGCCATATTG
>JAGHBW010000057.1 GCA_021160765.1 Thermoplasmata archaeon | reverse complement strand
GAGTCACTGATGAAACTTATAGAAACGTTAAAGGAAAAAGGAATAGTCATTGAGAGGAATGAAACTCATTCTATCCAGTCGAATTAGAATGAGTGGTATCATGTGTAATTCTTATCTTGACCAACAAACAACAAATCAGAATGGTCATTATGACATAGATGTGAGTGGGGAGAGTGACCCACTCTGTTCTGACACGGACCATGATGGTATAAAGGATAGTGATTCTTTTAACAGAATCTTTCAATCTTTCTCAGGTTTTTTTATTTATGAAGTGATTTAAAAGCCTCGTTGATCTCTTCAAGTGCTTTTTCGGTCTCTCCTCGGTTCATTGCCTCAACAGCAGCATCCCTGTGTATTCTGGTCCACATGTCCCCCTCTCCGTTGTCAATTCTTCTGTTGAGCTCCGTTAAGAGATTGACAAGGTTGTTCCCTTTATCCGGTGGAGATTCCTGCGTCTCTTTTCTGCGTTTAAAGAAGATGAGAGAGAAGAGGAGAAGTGCGACCAGGGATGGCCCGATTATGGCGGCGTAAAGAAGGTTGCTGGAGGCGCCCTCCTCTGATTTTTTATGCGCCTTAACCTCTATCTGAAGGGGTAAGGTATAGGTAGTTCCATCCGGTGTAGAAAGGGTGATGTTTCCATTGTACTGGCCAGTCTCCATACCCTCCGCCTCAACCTTAAAGAGAACAAGAACCCTACCACCTCTCTGAACAGTAACGAAGGTGATGGGATTGTTTGACTGGTCATAGAAGCTAATCCTGAGACCCTGAGGGAGTTTGTAGGAGAGAATAAGGGTTGTATCTCCGTTCCCATCGTTGTTCACCCAGAAGGATGCGATGTCCCCCACGGATACACTTTTTGGGACGTCACTGAAGGTTATGCGAACAACATTCAGAACCTCCACAGTCAGGTTGAGATACGTTTTTACATAGAACTCGGAGGATGAGATCTCAACGGTGAAGGGGTAGTCTCCCTCCGATAGCATCTTTTCAACGCTGGCTGTTATATTGAAAACCCCCGTCTCTCCCGCGCCCAGGTGAATGATGTTCTTCTCACTCTTTACAGTAATTCCATTGGTTACACCGTATACGTGAATGGCCAGATTCACTTCTGTGTTCCCCATGTTTCTTACGCTGATGGAGATGTTCCCACTCTCAAAGGGCTTCACCCTGGCCACATCTGGAGTGCTGTCGGCAGAGATGGTCACAAATCTCCTGACCTGAACAGTAAAGTTGAAAGAGATGCTGCTTTCCCCGGAGACTGAAACGTTAAAGACGTAGCCAGACTCCCTGTAAAGTGTGTCTTGGGGAACGTTAAAAGTGAGAACCACCCTTTTTGTTCCACCAGCAGGAATGTAGAACTTCCCCGAAGGGTTGACTGAGGAGGTCCAGCCGGAGGGGGGTCTGGGGAGAACTACCACCCGATCCTCCGTGTTGCCTGTGTTCCTTATCTGAAATTCCAGAACCCCCTCATCCCCCGGGCTCACCACAACTGGGGTGGAGGTTATTATTTCTACCTTCAGAACCCTGCGTTCAAGAATTCTCAGCAGTACGGTGGTATAGTTGGTGAAGGAGGTCTGTGAAGACGTTATGGTTATCTTGAGTGTGGTCTCACTTCCCCCCTCAACATCATCCAGGAGGGTGATGGTAGCGGTGAAATTATACCAGGAGAAGGGGGAGATTCTCACGGATTCAGGAATGGACGAGATCCTGAAGGAGTCGGGGCTGTCGCCAGTGAGCTGATAGGAGAGGAGGACCTCCTCGTCAAAGTTTGACATGGAAAGGATGGAGATCCAGATGCTCTTTGACCCCGGCTCACTGAAGTTCAGGGAGGGCTCAGTATAAGCGCTCAGAGATGAGAGCTTTGAAACGGTAACATTAAAATAGAGAGGTGCGGAGGTGGTTCCATCTGAGGAGATGACTTTTATTGTAAATCTTCCGCTATACCCAGCAAGAGTCATCCTGGGGATTACAACAGTGACAGTGATGACACGGGAGTCCCCCGGGCCGCTCAGATTGAAAATAGTGGTATAGGGAAGGAGCCAATCCAGGTGGTTTCCCCTGATGTCCACAGTGATGTTGTCTCCTATAAGCCTGTTGGAGGTAACTCTGAAGCGGAAAGAGTATTCACTTCCTGGCTTCACCTGAACGTCAAGTTGTGTCAAAGGGGAGAGCGTTATCTCCCTCTTCTGGATGATGAGGTCAGCTATCATGTTCTCGCCGGATGGGTGGATGTTTTTTACCGCAATCTCACTGTCCTTCCAGGGGGTGTAATATGACGTTGAATTTGGGTTGGAGCCAAACCAGAAGCCCTCCTCAGAGTTAAGCCAGGGGTCTGTGGAATCCCCCTGGTTATAGTCCCCCTCCGTGTATCCTATATCCAGATCCTGCCGGGGAGTGGATTCCTCCACATCTATGAACTTGTGATTTTCATCTTCATTGGGTTTCCAGTGCTTTATATTGTTGACATCTGGAGACCACATCTTCTCATCCACGTGGTATATCATAAGGCCCTTGCCAGGAAGATAACGGTCATAGGAGATCTTCTGCCTGTTCTCAATCAGGAAATACTCTGTGTCGGAGATCTTCAATTTGTAAACCACAGGATACCTCTCAACAGGCGGAATGACCACCTGTTTCATATTATCATTGACCACAATCGGATCAATCCAGCCAAGATAGTACTTGCACCAGGGGTCAAAATGTGCTGGAGAGTTCCCATAAATGGTTCCCGCAGCCATAAGGGACCATACACCCAGGCCATCTGAATCGTACCCATAATCGTAAAGATCTGGCAGAAGAAGGTCATGACCGAATTCATGGCAGAAGACGGATACGGGAGAGAATTCTGATACGAGTACGTAGGAGTTTATGGAGACCCCATCCTTGTAAGCCCTCACCTCACCCCTGTGAGACCAGATATCGTTGGAATTCCCTGACGTCGCCTGGTCCTGCCCCGCATGAACCACTATTAAGTGGTCCAGCTTTCCATCTCCATCGGTGTCATAATCTCTATAATTTATATCGGGATCCGCCAGATTTATGGCCTCCATCACAAGATAATATATGGGAACGTTGGCGTTGTCCGTTCCCCCTCCTGAATCAGCACCGTAGTAGGCCAGGGTGTGGGATGACCTGTACCATTTGGGAGCTACATCTCCGGTTATGGAAACGTTTCCGTAAGAGACCTCCTGATAGTAGGAGTTCATTCCCGATATCCTGCCTTCAAAGGTTGAGAGTGAGGCGGTGTGGTTGAGATCGGAGAACTCTATGGCGATCACAAGAACCTTGAGTGTTCCACGGACTGGATTCCTCTCACCAGCCCTGGTCTCTGCCGCAGACGTCTTCTCTGTGTGGGCTACATCCGGGGCAGTGGTATTGGCTTCTGGTGTGGTCGCATTTACCGCGTAGCTAGGATAGAACATGAGAAAGGCTGTAAGGAGGTAGAGTATCAGGCGCATGTGGAGTCCTTAATGGTGAGGATATATTAAATTTCTCTGAAAGGGAGGACAATTTTATGATTTGATGAGCATCGTGCGGTCCTGCTGGCTTTTCCACAGCCACGTTAAACCCGCAAATAGAAAAAGCCCCACAGCAGACATTCCCAGGAACCCGTTCAGTTCATATATAACCGCCATTGGAAGCGCCCAGAAGGTGAGGAAGCCGTAAATAACCGAGTATTGGCCTCCCAGTGAAGTGTTCTCCAGCTGAGAGTAGAAGTGAAAAGCCAGAAGCAACCCCAGAATCATTGGAATCGTGGGAGGGATCTCTGAATGGGGGAGAAGAGTAGATGTCTATTAGGCTAAGGCCTCTCAGCAAATCTCCCATCGTCTTTTGAAGTTGAAAGTTTGTGCACATTCTCTTCAAGCCATCCAATCTTGTTTACCTCTCTTATGTCAAATTGAGGGACATAAGGCTTGATGTCCAAGAGAGGCGTTCCATCTATAATATCAACGTCTTGAATGTGGAGTGTACACCCCTCTATACGGATAAGGCGCACTACTGAGATACCGATTGGATTTGGTCTAGCAGGAGCTCTCGTAGCAAAGATTCCGTGTAGTTCGCTGTCCATATACGGTTTTACAGTTAACTTATACGAACTGGATTGATGAAAGTGGTATATCAGAATGATGTGAGAGAATCCATCAAGATCCTTCAATCCCTCTCTATATTCTGAGAACACCTCAACCCTACCCCTTACGCCTTTGGCGGCTGAAGACTGGATAGGCACACCACTGGCCCCCTTAAAAGGGGAATGAATAACACCTATTGGCTTATACCTTATCTCTACCATACTTCCAACCCCACTTGCCTATTTTTCTTTTTAATAAAAGATATCAGCTCCGCAGTGTTTCTGTTTTTTATTAAAGTTTTAAGGTATAAATACTCATCATTAGAATTCAACAGTGGAAATGTCTGGATTAACTTTTTAACCTGAGTTAAACCGAGATACTTTCGGGTATATTCACTGTTGGAATATTTATAAGTGGTCATAAATTCGCTATCTGTTCTCTCTCTGAAATGCTCAAGCACTATATTGAAGTAATTCATTAACAGAGTCTGTTCTTCATTCGCAAGCAAAGGCTCTATGAAGACCTGTATGGGATGGGTGCGATATTTTGCTTTAGATACCAATATCCCATCAACTCCAAAAACGTCTCTTATTTTGTATAAACCTGCCCTTCCACTCATTCTTCCAGTATCAACAGTTCTCACAAAAAGTATGTTTGATTTGATTTCTTTATATAAATTTTTATTTACATAAATCTTCAATTTTTTATATTCTTTACCGTTGAAGGCATTTGCATCAATGACCTCAATCTCATAATCTCCTTTATTCTTTTCTACGTCATCAATAGTCAAATAATATTTTATTCTTAATGGCTTAGTTGACCGGTAGTTGTTTATGAACTCTTCAAATTCATTTCCCGCTCTGTAATGATTTCTGGGGTTAAGAATATATTTTCTTTTTTGAACCTCTTTATTGATCTTCGTTCCTTCAAAAGAGATCACCTCATTTTTTGGTATCTCTTTTCTTTCAAAGAAACAGATAACAACATTCGTGCCAGTATGTTCAAATATTTCTCTTTCAAGGATAATTGCCTTTTTAATCAAATAAAACTTCAGGAATTCGTCTCTTATTTTGTTAGACACTGAGAAGCCAAACAGGAAGTTGGAGGGGATGATATATATCATTTTTTGAATTTCATGGCGCAGGTCATTTATCAACCCGAGTTGGTATAGGTCCTGAAATCCTGCATTTTTTCCTCTGAAATACTCCAAGTACTTCTGCGTCTCCTTGTGTTTTACGATGTATCCAATATACAAATAAGGGGGGTTTGTTATATGGTATACAGGCAACCTCAGATTAAGTAAAAATCTTGGATAATTTTTTATGGTGTCTCTTTGGACAATATTTTTCTCTGCCACCTCTTTGGGGATGCCATAATTTTCTGCATTCTTAATGGCTTTATCAATTAATTCTCTCTGGATGTCAAATAAAAAGATGTGTCTTTCAAAGAAGGTTATTCTATCTCTCTCCGGCACTAATTCTAAAATAGGAAGAATGAGATTACCTTCTCCTGCAAATAAATCCACCCAGATATAATCATAAATTTTATCTTTTATCTCTGGAAGAATGAACTCTCTAAATACTTCAACTGGAGTTAAATGTTCTCCGTAAGTCCGCCTTTTTTTAATGGAGTTGTCAGCTATAAGCATTGCTTTTTAGATAATCACTCCTATGCTTTTAAATCTTCCCTAAGCTGATAGAGGGTATTTTTTACTAAGCTTTGATGGAGGTAGATATTGCGAGGCAATGTCAAACATTTAAGGGAGCATTACTCTTCTGATAATCTTGATATTTTATCGAATTCTTCTCGTAATCTCTCAGGAGTTCTTTTTTAAAATGCTCTTTTTCCTTCGGATTATTAGGTATTTGATCGGATAATATCGTTTCAAGGGCTATTTCACCAAACGCTCCCCTTTCAGCATGCACCCGAAGCATTTGTTCAATGGACCTATGTGTTTCCTTTATTTCTCTAGTATGTGTGACTAAATTCCCCTACTTTGTCGCTTAATCCCGACTTCTTCCATACCCTAAATATTGCAGTTTCTACATTTTCTGATTTAATCTGCACCTGTTTAAGCAATAAATTTATAATCATTCCAAGCAGAATCTCTAACAGCACGTCTATCACCTCTATATTATGAATTTTCAAATCCCCTGTAACAAGGCTTCAAAAAGCTAATTCCTTTACAACTCTATAAACTTTCCCGGGGGGGATGAGGGGATCTTCTTCAGAAATCCACGTATTATAACCAATCATTCTTAACCTTCTTATACTCCTTCCATCTTCTTTTCTGCTG
>JAGHBW010000025.1 GCA_021160765.1 Thermoplasmata archaeon | reverse complement strand
TTGCAACAGCTACCACAAGCCACCCGTAAACACTTTTCAAAACACCCCCTCCCATGGGTTCCTGTTGAACGTAAATGTGAACGACACAGTGCTCTCTTCATGTGGGGTGGTCTCTTCAGCTACCTCCCCGCGGACAAGCTCCCTCAAGTGAATAACCTTTATGGGAACATCTCCAAGCCTCCCCTTGAGCCCTTCTATATGACCCTCCCCCACAACGGCGACAACCACTGGGAATTTTTCAATAACCCTTCTCAACCTCTCGGCCATGTATTCTTCCCTGTAATCAAGAAGCATCCTCTTAAGCTCCGGGTAGTACTGCTCAAACTCCTCTTTCATAGCTTCTGGATCTTCCATCACCTTCTCGGTAGCCGATTTGAGCATTTTCTGAGGAAGAAGGGAGACAGCAACAGCAGAGAAGTATAGCTTCATCCTTTCCCCAAAAGGGAGAGATCTCAAAGCCTTAGGTATTTCCCTTTCAACAGGAACGTCTATAAAGAAATAAGGAACAGAAAGCTCCTTTGCCGCCTCTACAGCTCCCAGCATCTCTTCACCCACTTGAGCACCATACATCTCCGACGCTCTCTCGTACATCTTGGAGAGGAGGTTTAACGGAAATGAACCCCCTCCATGAACGCCCTCAAGAAGTAGGCGATATCTAACCTGATCAAGCTCCACACATACCGCATCTGGATTTATTTTTCTTATGAGACTCTTCACCTTCCCCCTTAAAGGGAAAACGTGCCCTACACCCACCAGAAAAAGCATAAATAACACCCTCTTCACGGTGCCTCCGGGTCCATTGGGTCTATTCCTGATATTTCCGCGAATTTTCTAATTATTTCAATCTCCTCCTCGGTGAGGTCCTCCGGAACGTCAATCTCAACCTCCACGATTAAGTCCCCCCTCTCCCCCGTGATTGGGTCAGGGAATCCCTCACCCTCCACTATCAGTTCTGTACCCAATGTGCTTGCTTCAGGAATGGGTATGATCTCCTCACCCTTAAGGGTATTAACCTTCGCCCTTCCCCCCAATATGGCCTTTACAAATGAGATCACTATCTTTGTATGAAGGTTGTTCCTAACCCTCCAAAAGTTCTCATCTTTCTCAACCTTCATTTTTAAATTTAGATCCCCCCGGGGCCCCCCAAAAAAGCCATATCCCCCCTTAGACGTTATTTTAATTATAGCGCCATTCTCAACCCCCGCAGGAATCTTCACCTTTATCTTCTCCAGATACATGTCACTGCCTGTTCCTTTGCATCGTGAACACTTTCTGAGATAGTTTCCACCCACACCCTTGCATGTGGGACATGTTATTGATTTAGAGACCGGTCCATTTGCAGTTTGAACAGTCTGGATCACGTAGCCTGCACCATAACACGTTGGGCAGAGAACATATGATGATAGATCAAAACCCGTTCCATTGCACACGCGACAGGGACCAGGTATGGATACCTTTATGGTCTTTTCTGTACCGAAATACGATTCCCGAAATGATATGGTAAGCTCATAATCCACATCCTTACCTCTTTTCGGTGTGTAACCCCTCGGATACACACCACCGGTACCCTGACCTCCATTTGTTGCCGATGCCACGCTCTGATAGGTCTGTTGGTTCGGTAGTCTTCCCTCTCTTTTCATCCTCAGGTAATTATCGTATTTCTGTCTTCTTGAAGGGTTGGATAGAACATCATACGCCTGCTTGATCTCCCTAAACCTCTCATTTGCTGTTTTGTCTTCTGGGTTTTTATCTGGATGGTATTTCATTGCAAGCTCTCTATAGGCTCTCTTGATCTCGTCTATTGTAGCTTTCTCAGATACTCCCAGCACTTCATAATAGGTCTTCTCCACAGTCCATCACCAGGCGCGCTGTTATTTTTCTGGATACGTTCTAAGAGGCATCACTTGAGTATGCCCTCTGCACCGCACCTTGGGCACTTGATTTTAAGTGGTCTCTTCCTTGAGGTTACTTTAAACCTATATCCACACTTCTTACATCGTACAATTGTGGGTTTGATTTCTTCCTCTTCCTCCTCGGGATATTCTTCCTCCTCTTCTTCTTCCTCCTCACCACCCATCAGGAGCGATGTGTCCACTTTACCTCTGGTACCACATTCTGGACAGGTTATTCTGACGATGCCCCCTGTAAGTGGCACCTCTATCTCTGCACCACACTTGGGGCACTCCACAATCGCTGTCTCTCTCTCCTCCTCCTCGTACTCCTCCTCAGGATATTCCTCTTCTTCGGGATATTCTTCCTCTTCTTCTTCCTCCTCCTCGTACTCCTCCTCCTCATACCGCCTCTTCCTCGGACGGTATATCTCCTCCTCTTCCTCCTCGTACTCCTCTTCATAGGCGTATTTCTTCTTTGGCGGTGGGGCGGCAATGACCTCTTCCTCAGGCCATGCCCTCTCCTCTATCTTCTTCTTTTTAGGCTTCGGTTTCTCTTCCTTCTTCTTGGGTTTCACCGCCTTTTTCTTAGGCTTTTCCTCTTTCTCCACCTTTTTCTTAGGTTTCTCCTCCTTCTTCTTTACCTTTCTCTTCGGTGGAGTTCTGATGGTCCCGGTAGCACCGCAGTAAGGACAGGTCACCTTCAATGGTCTGGTCGGGTTAGTTACGGTAAACTTCTTACCGCACTTTGGACACTTCACTGTAACCGGCTCGTATTCTTCCTCAGAAACACCGCTCCAAACTCCAGCAAACAGCTCCTTAGATGCGTCGTTTAGTTTGTCAATGGCTGCTTTCAGTTTCTTTACACTGGTGCCCTCCATTGCCTCCCTAGTCTCTTTAATTATCTTCTTCACTTCCTTTAATTTCGTTTTATCCAGTTTGTCATGAAGCTCTTTTATACTCTTCTCAGTGTGGTAAATAAGTGCATCCGCCTGGTTCTTAAGTTCAATGAGCCTTCTCTTCTTTTTGTCCTCCTCAGCGTATTTCTCCGCCTCTTCAATCATCCTTTTCACATCTTCCTCGGTTATACCAGAGGAGGGCTGTATCTTGATTTTCTGTTCCTTCCCTGTGGCGAGGTCCTTCGCAGAAACCTTCAGTATCCCATCAGCATCAATCTCAAAGGTCACCTCTATTTGTGGTACACCTCTGGGTGCGGGTGGGATACCCACAAGTGTGAATTTTCCCAACGATTTGTTATCCTTGGCCAGCTCCCTCTCACCCTGCACTACATGTATTTCTACAGAGGTCTGATTGTCCTCTGCCGTGGAGAATATCTGGCTTTTTCTTGTGGGTATCGTTGTGTTCCTTGGAATGATCTTAGAAGTAAGTCCACCCACCGTCTCAACGCCCAGTGATAGTGGGGTTACATCCAGAAGAAGAACATCCTTCACCTCACCGGTTAAAACACCACCCTGAATAGCAGCACCAATAGCCACGCACTCATCTGGGTTTATTTTCTTCTCCGGGTTTTTCTTGAAGAACTCCCGGATAAAGTTCTGGACTGCAGGCATTCGGGTCATGCCACCTACGAGCAGGATCTTGTCTATGTCTGATGGCCTAAGACCCGCATCTTTAAGTGCCCTTTTTGTGGGTCCTATCGTCTTCTCAATGAGGTCTTCAGTCATTGCTTCAAATCTCTTCCGGGTGAGCTCCTCTTCAAGGTGTTTGGGCCCCGTCTCATCAACCCAGATGTATGGAAGGGATATCACAGTACTCAATTTTGTGGAGAGTTCAATCTTAGCCTTTTCAGCGGCATCTTTCAATCTCTGAAGGGCGATCCTGTCCTCTGATAGATCAATGCCGTATCTGTCCTCAAATCTCTCAATAAGCCAGTCCATAATTCTTCTGTCAAAGTCATCTCCACCAAGATGGTTGTTACCGGACGTCGCCTTTACCTCAAAAAGGCCATTTCCAATCTCCAGAATAGATACGTCAAAGGTGCCTCCGCCCAGATCAAAAACCAGTACTGTTAGCTCCTCATCTCTCTTATCCAATCCGTATGCGAGAGCTGCGGCAGTAGGTTCGTTTATAATCCTGAGGACATCCAATCCCGCTATCCTTCCTGCATCCTTCGTTGCCTGCCTCTGGGGGTCCTCAAAATATGCTGGAACAGTGATCACTGCCTTTGTAATCCTTTCACCGAGATACTCCTCCGCATCCCTTTTAAGCTTCCTCAGAATGAAGGCGGAAATCTCCTGTGGTGTGTACTCTTTCTCATCTATTCTTACCCTGTACGTGGTTCCCATCTTCCTCTTAATAGAGGTTATTGTCCTTTCTGGATTGGCAATAGCCTGCTGCTTAGCAAGTCTCCCAACAATAACCTCACCGTCCTCCGTAAAAGCCACAACAGAGGGGGTTGTCCTCTCCCCCTCTGCATTGGGAATTATCATGGGTTCTCCACCCTCAAGGACAGCCATCGCAGAATTTGTCGTGCCGAGGTCAATACCAATAACTCTTGCCATATTCTCACCTGGAACGTTCTGCTTGTTTAATATTCAAACTATATATAACCTTTTTGAGACAGTTCAATTTAAGAAAAACAACTTCAGTCAATGGTTTAACCTTCTTCAAACTCATCTAGGGCCTCAAATTCACCCTCCTCCAGTTCCTCAAAATCCCCCGACAATTCCTCAAATTCACCCTCCTCCAGTTCCTCAAGACTCTCCTCCTCCAGTTCAGGGAGCTCCTCCAGAGGCTCTTCGCCCTCCTCGGTTTCAGGAATTGATACCACCTCTTCCTTACCCTTCCCTTCCTCCTCCTTTTTCTCTTCCCCAGGAACTACCTCCAAAACAACCTTTGCTGGCCTCAAAAGGTAATCCCCCATCCTGTATCCTTTAACAAGAACCTCCCTCACTATTTTCACCCCCTTACCGCCACCTCCAATGACGTCCATTGCCTCGTGATATCGGGGATCAAACTTCTCCCCAACAGGGTCTATCTCCTCAATATCATGTCTTTTAAGAAGGCTGTTGATTTGGGACCGTATCCCCTCCAGACCATCAATCACTGCCTGGGTGTCCCTCCCCCTCCCCATCATTTTCAGGCGCCGTTCTATGTCCTCAATAGCCCTTTCAAAAGTATCCTTGATCTCTATAAACTCCAGGAATAGCTTTTTATTAAGCCTCTTAACCTCTGTGTCCCTCTCCCGCTCTACCCTCTCTTTGAATTTCTCAAAGTCCTTCTGAAGCCTCTTGAGCTTTTTGTCGTAAGCGGCAATATATTGTTCCTTCTCAAGAACCTGCTGCTCAAGCTTCATCTTCTCCGAGTTCGCTCTATTAAGCTCTTCCCGGAGTATAGAAACCTCCCCTCTCAGTGTGTTCAACTCCCTCTTCGCCCTCCCCACCTCATGCTTTAGCTTTCTTAATTCTTGTGCTTGTTCCAGAATCTTTCTTTTAGCCCCTTCAGGGATTGGGATCTTTTTTGCTATAGGCCCCTGAGTGGCTTCCTCCTTCTCCCCACCTTTCTTCTTAATCTCCCCCTTTTTCTTCCCCCGGGGTGGAGCGACAACAACCTC
>JAGHBW010000075.1 GCA_021160765.1 Thermoplasmata archaeon | reverse complement strand
CTGTGTATGGGTGTCATGGTTTTTTCTGAGAGCATCCTTTCGGCTCTTCTGCAGGCTGAGGGCTTTATCATAGATATCGTGCATTTCCCGTTCTTCTCAAAAACACAATGTCCTCCTAGAAATATCAGCATCTTCCTTCCGCTGGGGTCTCGCCTCATAAAGGAGACATCATAATACCCCGTAAGACGTATACGGAAAGAGTCCTCTTCGGAAAGCTCAACCTCGCTCTGCGGAAAACCATTTGCAAAAGGGCATAGATCGCTCATGTGCATCCCATCCTACGGGGAAAAGGACACCGTGAAATTTAAAATTTTCTGATAAATGGGGGAATATTTGAGAGAAAAATGCAATGATTGGTGTTTCTCGTTAAATTGTTTAATTGGTTAAGGTGCAAAAGAGTGCCTTTATGTGCCAGTAAAGGTGTCCTCAGAAAAGTTTTTTATACTCATCGGTTTTAGTTCCATCAACAGTTTTCAAGGTGAAGGCAAATGGCAGAACTGGAGGTTGCAAAGATCAAAAAAGGTCTCTTCAAGAGTGAGAGGGTGGTTTTTGAGAACGTTTACGTTAGAAGCACTCCGGAGGGGGAAGTTAGAGAGATAACAATGTACAGGGAGACTCCAAATGAAGAGGAAGAGACCAAGGTGGGAACGATTGAGTACGAAATAGAGGGGGACACTGTTAAGATTCATACTATAGCTATGGAGAACTGGGATGACGTAAATTACGCTAAGTTCTTTCTCAATTACTTTCTCAAGAAAATGAAGGGGTTAGGAAAGAAAAAGGTGGTGGCGGAACTTTATGATGTGGACAACAAAACCCATGCAAAACTTTCCCTCTTTAAATCCATGAAGTTCACAATTGACTCTACAGGGAATATGACTGGATATCAGTCATGGATTCTTACAAGGGAGATATAGGTGGTTGGGTTATGATACCAGGAATGGGAAGGGGTATGAACCCCAGACAGCTGAAGGTATTGATGAAACGCCTTGGGATACAGATAGAGGAGCTAGAGGGGGTTAGAGCGGTTATTATAGTAAAGGACGACAAGGAGATACACGTTAACAATCCTACAGTCACTGTTATGAAGACTCCAGAAGGGGATACCGTTCAGGTTGCTGGAGAGATGAAGGAGATGCCCCCCGGATCATATTGTGGTGGGGGGGAAACAGAAGTTGCTGAGGGGTCGGAGAGGGGAATCCCGGAGGAGGATATTGAACTTGTGATGGAACAGACTGGGGTTAGCAGGGAGAGGGCTGTTGAGGCCCTAGAAGCCACAGGCGGAAGCCCTGCAGAGGCAATACTTAAGATAATGGAGGGAGGGGGATAGGGGAGGAAGAAACTTTTATTACAAACGATTTAATACGCCAGTAGCATGGGCCCGTGGTCTAGCTGGTTATGACGTCGCCCTCACACGGCGGAGGTCGCCGGTTCGAACCCGGCCGGGCCCACTTTTAATCATTTTTTAAGAGGGGTAATTGACGTGGCAGGGTTCGAACCGAAGGTCCTGTGCGTTTCCTGAGGTTTATCATTGACGACGGAAACGCACAGGTTGGAAGAGTCCGTATATGGGACTTTACAAGCAGAGGAGTCTTCCAAATCGAACCCGGCCGGGCCCACTTTTAATCGGTTTCTTTAGCCGAGGATAGTTTAATTTTTATCTAACAAGGTAATATCTTGGCGTGATGAGCCTTCAATTGGGAGTTATTGGTGGGACCAATCTTTACCACTGGAGCAGAAAAGAGGGCAAAAACGCTGAGCCTCCCAGAACCCCTTATGGTACCCCTTCCTCACCCGTTCTCTATGTTGACGTGGCCGGAGAGAGCGTTCCAATCATTGTTCGCCATGGACTTGACCACAGCATACCCCCTCATAGGGTGAACCATGCTGCAAACCTCTGGGCACTTAAGGCAGTTGGAGTCACAAAGGTAATTGGTATATCCTCTGTTGGGAGTCTTAGAAGGGAGATAAGACCACCAACCGTACTCATCCCCGATGATTATTTCTCCCCTTTCGTTGTTCCGACCATTCACGATAGGGAAATTGTTCATATAACCCCCCAGCTTGATGAGGAACTTCGTAAAGTCATACTCAATGCAGCGGAAAAAGCAGAGGTTGAATATCATCCCCGGGGGGTCTATGTTCAGACCGTTGGCCCAAGACTGGAAACAAAAGCGGAGATAATGGTTATAAAAAACTGGGGTGAAGTTGTGGGGATGTCCATGGCATCTGAGGCTACTTTGGCTCAGGAGATGGGACTTCACTATGCTTCTATATGCTCTGTGGACAACTACGCTAATGGTATCGCTGAAGAGAATCTCTCTTTTGAGCGGATTCTGGAAGTTGCTGCGGAGAACTGGAACATGGTAAGGAGAGTTTTGGAAGAACTTGTGGAGTTGCTGAAGGGGTGATAAACACGAGCACCATTTTGATTAAAGATGTTGAAGTCGTAGGCAGGCGCGGAAGGACAAGTGTTTATATAGAGGACGGAAAGATTGTGGAGTTGGGAGAGGTGAAAGTTGAAGCAGAGAGGGTGTTTAAGGGCAACTACGTTCTCTCTCCTGCTTTTTACAATACACACACTCACGCCGCTATGACACTTTTTCGGGGGTATGGGGATGATATGGAGCTTCAGGAATGGCTTACTACTAAGATCTGGCCCAAAGAGGCCAATCTTAGAGAAGAGGACATATATTGGGGGACCAGACTTGCAGCTATTGAAATGATACACTCTGGAACCGTAGCATTTGCGGATATGTACTTTTATGTGGAGGCTGTCGGAAGGGCTGTGGTTGACCAAGGGGTTAGAGCGCTCATCTCAGGAGGTTTCATTGACCTTTTTGATGAGGATAGAAGGGAGAGAGAGATAAAGACTGTAGAGGCCGGGCTGAAAGCACTGGAGGGTTTCCCCAGAGAGAGGGTTCGTCCATCGTTGGGCCCTCACGCTGTTTACACAGTTTCTAAGGAGGGCTTTGAATACATAAGAGATAAAGCTGATGAGACAGGTTATCCAATTCAGATTCATCTTCTTGAGACCAGGGAAGAGCTTGAGGAGTTCCTGAAAGAACACGGCACATCACCAATAAGGTACCTGCAGGAATTGGGAATACTTCGGAGGGGTACAATTACCGCTCATTCGGTTCACCTAACAGATGACGAGATACGTACCCTTTCCAGGATTGGCGTATACCCATCCCACTGTCCTATTTCTAACATGAAGCTCTCCGTTAAAGGGATAATGCCGGCACAAAGAATGATAAATTCTGGTATTAAGGTGACGCTGGGGACTGACGGCGCGGCATCAAATAACTCTCTTAACATGCTTGAAGAAATGAAATTCGCTGCACTCCTGGCTAAGGGTCTCTCAGCACCAACGGACCTTCCTGCAGAGACTGTTTTCAAAATGGCTACAGAGTGGGGTGCGGAGGCGTTGGGTTTTAGGGGTGGACGAATTGAGGAAGGATACGATGCGGATCTTCTGTTGTTTAGAAAAGACCACTACTCCTTCACTCCTGGATATAACTTCACCTCTGACATAGTGTATTCTGCCACTCCTTCTTCTTTAGACACAGTAATATGTCTGGGTGAAGTTCTAATGGAGGGGGGAGTGGTGGAGGGGGAGGAGGACGTAATAAATAAGGCCAGAGAAGTTGCGTATGACCTTATTCAGAGGTGAGAGGAATGAAGAATAATGGAGGAATAAAAAGGGCGGTAGAACTGCTTAAAGAGAGCATGGAGGGTATACCGACTGTAAAAAAAGGGGATTACCTCTACTTCATCCACCCTTTAACAGATGGTGTTCCTTTTATTGAACCGCCTATTCTTGAGGCGGTAACAGAGGCTTTTAAGGAGCTCCTTCCTGAGGGTGTGGAAAGGATTGTAACCGTGGAGGCAATGGGCATTCCAATGGCTACTTCCTTATCTCTCCAGACGGGTATACCATTTACTATTGTGAGGAAGAGGTCCTATGGTCTTGAGGGGGAAAGGAAGGTAGTGCAAGTAACTGGATATTCACGTTCAAATCTTTACATTAACGGGTTGGAAAAGGGAATGAGGGTTGTGATCGTGGATGACGTACTCTCCACCGGCGGAACATTGAAGGCGGTGGTTACTACGTTGAAGGATATGGGAGTTGACATCCTCCGTGTTCTTATGGTGTTTAACAAGATGAGAGAATTGGAATCTTTCAAGGAGGAACTGGGTGTTGAAATCATACCGCTCCTCAACGTGTTTGTAGAGGGGGAGAAGCT
>JAGHBW010000032.1 GCA_021160765.1 Thermoplasmata archaeon | reverse complement strand
TAGTCGGTGGTGAAGGGGTCCACCTGAAGGTGAAGAGAAAAGAGTGAGTTGGGGATACCATGAGCTTCATTCCCTCAATATCATGCAATTCTTTTCCCGTAGTTGAGTTTTGGAGTGATGATGGGAAAAAGATTAGTATTGATAAATCTATATATCCATTAAGATCAAGGGGTGTTGGGAGAGATTCACAATCTCACAGTACAACATCTGGTTGATAGGTGAGGTGAAAAAGATGTTTAGTCCAGTAGTATGGTTTTTGCTGATTGTGGTTATCCTTGTTGCAATGGTGGCTTTGAGGAGTGCTCTTGTTGTAGTGCACCCTCAGGAGGTCGTTCTTTATGAAAAACTGGGAAAGTTCCAGAAGGTGCTGCAGCAGGGGCTCCATATCATAGCACCCTTTATTAACACAATATATCGACTAGACGTAAGGACCCAGACCCTTGACGTACCTCCTCAGGAGGTGATCACAAAGGACAACTCCCCAACAAGGGTTGACGCTGTTATATACATAAAGGTTGTGGATCCAATTAAAGCCCAGTATCAGGTACAGGATTACCGTCTTGCAACTGTGAAGTTCGCACAGACCACCTTAAGAGCAGTAATAGGTAACATGGAGCTGGATGAGGTATTTTACAACAGAGAGGCCATCAATGCCCAATTGAGGGACACCATTGATAAAGAGACAGACAAATGGGGCGTTAAGGTGGAGAACGTTGAGATAAAGGAGGTAGACCCTGTTGGTCCCGTGAAAGCCGCCATGGAGGAGCAGACAGCTGCAGAGAGGGAGAGAAGGGCAGCCATATTAAGAGCAGATGGTAAGAAAAGGGCGGCAATTCTTGAGGCTGAGGGTATGAAGAGGGCGAGGATCCTTCAGGCAGAGGGGCGGAGACAGGCGGCAATACTTGAAGCTGAAGGAGAGAGAATGGCCAAGATTCTGACTGCCCAGGGAGACGCACAGAAACTGAGGATACTGGCCCTTGGAGCTGCAGTGATGGACAAGAGGGCGTTGACCGTCCTATCACTGGACACGTTAGCCCGCGTAGCAAACGGAAAAGCTACGAAGATCATCTTCCCATTTGAGGTCTCAAGGCTCATTGAAAGCGCCTCAGAGTACATAGGAAAGGGAAGGGAGAAGGTACCCGAGGTCAAGGAACTCTCTCCAGAGGACCTTGAGAAATACATCGGCACCAGTGAGGCTGTACTGGGACCCATACCAACCTTGGAGGAGTTCGCAGAGGACAGAAGAAAGTTTGACGAGGAGATGGAACGGGAGGAGAAAGACATATCAAACATAATTTACAAGCAATCTATGAAAAAGAAGATGGAGGAGTAATCCCTTAGTCGGTGAAAAACTTTAAAAGAGTCTCTCCGTTTATTTAAATTCGTGGGCAGACGCTATTCTCTTACAGCGGAGGAGCGAATCCTCTTCCATCTTTACGACTACATTCAGTTTGAGGATGAGTTTGAGGCTCCACCAGAGGTTACCCAGGAGGGTATCTCCAGAGGGGCCTTGATACAGAGAAAGCACGTACCCAGGTCGCTTAAAAAACTCATCAGCCGCGGCCTGATATTTGAACGGCTTTCTCACGTAAAAGGGGCAAAGCAAAGGCTGAGGGTGTACTTCTTAACAGATGAAGGGAAGGAAGAGGCAAAGAAGATAATAAAAAGCCTCAGTGGAAAGATGGTCATTGTGAAAGAGAGGGGGAGAACAAAAAGCGTGCCTTTTTTAGAGTATTGCTTCACGCATCAGGTTGGGAAGAACCCATTAGAGGTTCTGATGCAGCTTGAGGGTATGGAGGAGGAGAGCATAAAGGAACATGAGGTCAAACCTCCCTCAGAAAAGGACAGAATCAAAATCTACAGAGAGATGCTGAGGAAGGCGTGGGAGGATGGTAAGCTCACCAGGGATGAGGTGGACCTTTTAAAAGAGGCCAGGAAGATGCTTGGGATCTCAGAGAGTGAGCACTCCCGCCTTGAGGAGGAGGTTATAAGGGAGAACAAGGGCAGAACGGGGGTTGATGTGGAGAAGGTGCTGAACGCAGTGATCAAAACTGCTCTTAAAGATGGGATGGTATCAGAGGATGAAGAGGCAATAATAAAGAGCCTTCTTGACGCTCTGGACCTCCCAGAAGAGAAAAGGAAGGAGATATTAAAAGAACTGCCCAGGGTGGGTGGTGAGGAGAAGAAGAGGGAGAAACTGAAGATATACAAGACGGCAATGGCTGAGGCTTTGAAGGACGGACACGTCAGCAGGGATGAACTTGCACTTATCCTTATGTTAAAAAAGACGTTGGGCATTACAGAGGAGGAACACCTTAGAATCCTAAGAGAGCTGGGGAGATAGTAGAAAAAGAGATTTTATATAGTGTTTGGAGATATGTAATAGGGCCAACGGGGGTACTAAAAATGCTGGAGGAAGTAACAGCAATCTTCAACCTGCCTGTGTACACTCCTTGGGGAGCATACTTGGGCGATCTGGTCAATGTCATCATAGACTCCGATGAGGGGGAGATAGCCTCCCTTATTGTGGGAAATACCAACCCTGCCCTGGTTGTGGACTCCGCCCCAATTGCGATCCCCTTCCGATGGGTCCAGGCCATTGGAGATATAGTCATCCTGAAGTACTTCCCATCCTCTGTGCCAATAAAGGCACCGGAGGGGATGGAGGCCACCGTTCCTGCGTACCAGGGGTGATGGAGGATGCCCCCTCAGAAGAAGGAGGAGAAAAGGTGCGATTTCCCAGGGTGCAAGAACATCGCTGAGAGATCCCTTCCCCGAAAAAAGGCTGAGGAGGTGCTGGGCTCCCTTGAGGGAAGCGGTAGGAGAGTCCATCTCTGTAAGGAGCACTATAAAAAGTACAGAAAGGCCACAAAGAAGGAGAGAGAGCTTGAAAGGATGGGCTGGTAGCACAACCTTTTAATCACTGTTCTCTTTTGGGATGTGGGCTGTAAGGAGGTGTGGAAAGATGAAGCCATATCTCGTTGAGGGCTATTATCCGCTGCCTGTTGTGGGTAGGCAGCGCTTCCGGAAGGAGGTGGCTGCACGGGACGAGAAGGAAGCTGTGGAGAAGGTCTATTCCCTTCTGGGGAGTAATCACAAGGTGAAAAGGAGGTTCATAAAGATTGAGTCCGTCAAACCCCTCTCCCCAGAGGAAGTAAAGAGCCCCGTTGTGCAGTATCTGATAAAGAAGGAGAACTGATTGTTATGAGCAGTCCTAGCAGAGATTTGGAAAGGATAGCGGCTGCAATAGAGATGCTCAAGGCAGAGCTTGGTGCAGTGGAGGAGAGGCTGGCATTAATAGCCTCCGCCCTCTCTGAGATAACACTCGCCAGAAAGTCTCTAGAAGCTCTCAAGGGTAGCAGCGATAACGAGATATTGCTCCCTATAGGCTCTGAAATTCGCCTCCCGGGGGTGATTAAGAGCCTCAAGCCTGTGGTGAACGTTGGGAGAGGTGTTCACGTTGAGATGAGCGTGGATAGGGCTCTTAAGTTCCTCAAAGAGAGAGAGGATGAGTTAAAAAGAACAGAAGAAGAGCTCAAAGGTAGAATGGAAGAGATCTTTAAACAGTACGAAGCTCTCAACACACAGGCAGCGCAGATATACACACAGATGAAGGGGCAGGGGAGCGGAAATGTTCAAATCCCTTAAAGAAAAATTAAAGATTTTCAAGAAGAAGGCGGCGGAGGAGCTGATGGAGGGGGAGGAGACGGAGAAAAAGCCTGTTCCTAAAAAGAAGAAGTTGAGCAAATTCGCCAGAAAGAGGCTTGGCGAGAAAGCCGCTTCTTTAGATGAAATAAAGAGAGAAGACCTCATTGTGGAATCAGGAGGACTTTTTGCAAAAAGAATATCGGAGAGGAGATTGGATGAGGTCCTCTGGGACCTTGAACTCTCCCTTCTTGAAGCGGATGTGGCAGAGGAGGTTGTGGAGGAGATAAAATCCTTTGTGAGGGAAAGGCTTCTGGGGGCGAAGATATCAAGAAAGAGCGACGTGGAAGAGGTTATAGAAGACGCTTTGAGAAAGGGCATCCGGCACGTTCTTGAGGGGAGAAGACTGGATCTGGATGAACGTATCCGCCAGGGCAAGAGGCCCTTTGTCATCATGTTCGTAGGTGTGAACGGAACGGGAAAGACCACCACCATAGCAAAGATCGCCAACAGGCTGAAGAAGCAGGGATTGATACCGGTAATAGCAGCGGCGGACACCTTCCGGGCTGGGGCCATAGAACAACTTGAGAAGCACGCGGAGAGACTTGGAGTGAAGCTCATCAAGCACCAGTCCGGCTCTGATCCGGCGGCTGTGGCCTACGACGCTATAGAACACGCCAAGGCGCGCAGGAAGGATGTGGTACTAATTGACACCGCCGGAAGGATGCAGACCAACGTGAATCTTATGGATGAGATGAAGAAGATAAAAAGGGTGGCCAAACCAGACCTAGTTATATTTGTTGGCGATGCACTGGCGGGGAACGATGCGGTGGAGCAGGCGAGGAAGTTCCACGAGGCTGTTGGACTTGACGGCGCGGTGTTAACGAAGATAGACGCCGATGCCAAAGGTGGGGCGGCACTTTCCATAGCGTATGCTGTTGGGGTTCCCATTATATACATGGGAACCGGTCAGGAATACGACGACCTCCAGGAGTTCAACCCCTCCTGGATGGTTGACAGGATATTCGGTGAGGCGGAGGTCTGAGGAGGTGGGGTTGTGTCCCTCACCGATTTTTTCGTGAACCTCCTCTCCTTCTTCCCCGGGGAGGTCGTTGTACTCTTTCTCAGCATGGTCCCCATAGTTGAACTGAGGGGGGCCCTTCCAGTGGCCCTTCTCTACTACAGGTACTCCATACCAAAGGCCTATATCCTTTCCGTGGTGGGGAACATGATCCCCATCCCGTTCCTCTTGAGGTTCTTTCCGGACGTGGAAAGATATTTGAGAAGGTACCCCCGGTGGGAGAGGTTCTTTAATTGGCTTTTCTCAAGGACGAGAAGGAGGGCGGAGGGGAAGATTGAAAGGTATGAGAAACTCGGTCTGATGGTATTTGTGGCCATACCCCTTCCCATCACCGGTGCATGGACTGGAACCGTGGTGGCATATCTCTTCGGTATTGACTTCTCCTCATCCCTCCTGTACATCTTTCTTGGAGTGCTTATAGCCGGGGTGATCGTTCTTACAATATCTCTATCGGGCATTCTTTACGGCGCCGTGGGTATTGCACTCCTTGTGGTGGCAGCATATGCCGCTGGAATTCTGGGGGGGAAGAACACACATAGATGAAGTAAGGCGACAATGGTTGATGATCAAAAACCCTACCTCCGCAGTTAATTTTGACGATCTGTATACAGGGGCCCCATTTGGCCAAAAGGTGTAAATAATATGAAATAAATACATACATGACTTTTCTTTATTGCTAGGAGGAATCACCATGTCAATCAGAAATTTTGGTGTTTTGCTCCTGGTGGGCCTGCTTCTCGGATCTTATTTTCCCCTCTCTGTTAACGCGGATCTCTACCCTATATTTCAAATAACTACAAGTTCGGCCTTTGACTGTTTACCGAAAGTATGGGGAGATATTATCGTTTGGGAGCGCTACATAAACAGTAACTGGGACATCTACATGTACGACCTATCCTCCTCCACCGAAACCAGAATCACCTCTAACTCCGCTGACCAACGGCATCCGGACATATGTGGCGACATTATCGTATGGGAGGATTACAGAAACGGGAACTGGGACATCTACATGTACGACCTATCCTCCTCCACCGAAACCAGAATCACCTCTAACTCCGCCAATCAAAGGTACCCGGCTGTCTACGGCAACATCATCGTATGGCAGGATTACAGAAATGGAAACTGGGAGATCTATGCGTACGATCTATCCACCTCCGTCACGTACAGAATAACCGCCAACTCCGCCTCGCAAGTGTATCCTGACGTATACGACCGCATTATTGTATGGCAGGACGACAGAAACGGAAACTGGGATATATATATGTATGACCTCAGCACACGCACCGAGAGCCGTATAACATCTAATTACTATATGCAGGTCTCCCCTGCAATATATAGGAACATTATTGTCTGGCAGGATAACAGAAACGGAAACGCCGACATCTACATGTATAACTTGTCCAATTATGTCGAATCCAGAGTCACCTCTAACTCCGCCAACCAGGTAAATCCTGAGATTTACGGAAACATCATCGTATGGCAGGACGACAGAAACGGAAACTATGACATCTACATGTACGACATATCCACCTCCACCGAAACCAGAATCACCTCCAACCATGCAGATCAAAAAAGTCCCGCCGTATATGGGGATATTATCGTATGGCAGGACGACAGAAACGGAAACTGTAAAATCTACATGCACTTTCTTGACGCTGACAACGACGGTGTGGGTGATTCAAAGGATGCTTTTCCGCTGAACCCCTTTGAATGGAGGGATACTGATGGGGATGGGCTGGGGGACAATACGGATACAGATGATGATGGGGATGGGGTGGTTGACTCAATGGACCTCTATCCACTCCTCCCCGATATCTCCTCTGAAAGCGGCATTGTGGTTAGGATAACGAGCGATGATGCAAATCAGAGATCAGCCGCCATTTACGATAACAGGATCGTCTGGCTTGATGAGAGAATTAGCTCTCGGAAGGACATATTCATGTATGACCTCTCCTCGTTTACGGAGTCCGCACCGGTCACGAACCCCTCAAGCCAGTCTGGAGTGAAGATCTACGGCGACAAAATAGTATGGGCGGATGGGAGGAATGGAAACTGGGATATCTACATGTATGACCTCTCCACCTCCACCGAAACCAGAATCACTTCTAACTCCGCCGATCAAATGTACCCGGCCATATGCGGCGACATCATCGTATGGCAGGATTACAGAAATGGAAACTGGGACATATACATGTACGACATATCCACCTCCACCGAAACCAGAATCACTTCTAACTCCGCCGATCAAAGGTACCCGGC
>JAGHBW010000070.1 GCA_021160765.1 Thermoplasmata archaeon | reverse complement strand
CAGTCGGTGTATTGATAATCAAACAGCCCGCCTATAGTTAAATAATGTCCACCGTTAATTAGCACCTTACTCACATTGTAATGCGAGTTCTTCACCGTTCCTTCATTCCACCCGACAAGACCACCTACAAACATATTCCCGCTCACATTGCCCATCGCATAACTGTTGTTTACCCTCCCCCAATAATTCTCCCCGACGAGCTCCCCTACATACCTATCTCCACTCACGTTTACATTCACCAAGCCAACATTCTCAATCACCGCATTTCTTGATATGTAGCCAAACAGCCCCACATGACTCTGCGAGGGGCGATTTATATACAGGTTGATTATCTTATGCCCCCTCCCGTCAAATATACCCTTAAAAGGTGAGGCCAGAGTTCCAATTGGGGCAAATCCACTTCCACCATTCCACGTTTTCGTGACCGAAGCGTCAATGTCATTGGCAAGTTCATAATGTCCTGCTAGGTTCTTACTCATGTTCTGCAACTCATAAACATTGTGTATCCATATCACCGTATCATAAGTAGACCCCTCACCACTTACAATATTTCTATCTCCACCTTTTATTACATCAAAAACACCCACTCCACCAAAAACACCGAACATAAATGCAAACAGCAGAAACACTATAATGACCCTTCTCCACATCATTCCCGACACCTTATAATACAACATTAGAAAAGAGATTGCTTCTTTCTTAAACTTTTCTCCCTGGCATCACAGCTCTTCTAGACGTAGGAGGAAGACAAAAGGCACGATAAATGATTAGAATGTATCAGCCATATTCTCTCCACCATCTCCTCCCCCCTCCTCATCACACACCTCAACTGTTGACCCCCTCTCCATCAGCTCTTCCTTCCCGGCATATAACATAATACCTCAGAAAGCATCATCAGCTATACCAACGTGACTACCGCTGGTATTTTCTGGACTACCATCCTACTGCTCCGAGGTCACTCTATTCTTATCCAAGCGTATGTAAATCCATTTAACCCCCATCATCCCCCTATCTTCCCCTCAAGACCGCATTTCGGACATTTAATCCAAGATGAGCCCTCCGGAACCTCAATAACCGTTCCGCAGGATGGGCATGCTACCTTCATCACCCCGGGGTGCTTTGATTCTGAAGGTTGCTGGGTGGAGGTCGCCGCGGGCCCCTGCTCTGGATGTTCAGCACCGCCCACCTTAACCCTGGCCACCACAGGAGAGGGCTGGTGAAGAGATCTTCTGTATTCAACAAGCACCACCCCACCCAGCACGATCAATCCTATTGTGTTCCCCCATACCCTTAGGTCAAAACCGGAGAGGAAGCCTGTAATAAGAAATACCCCACCTGTTAAAATTATCCCTACACCCAGTGCAGGTACCACAGGATTTTTCTTACCCCCACCCCTTGGCGGTATGAGGAAGGCTGCTACAAAGCCCAACAGCGCTCCTACAAGGAGTATCAGGTCTCTGATCCCAAAGAAGGGAAGGTTCATGGTGGGTGATTTCAATTCAGGTAATTTAAATTAACCCATTTCTCCCTCTCCAATGGGCTCTCCCTTCTGATCTATCTTCAGCCTTTTCATAAGGTATCTGCGTATCTTCTCCTTCTCCCCCCTCTCAATGCCGAAGTAATCGGCGAACCTCTCCGTGGTCTTCAGGAGCTTTGTTGCTCCGAAAGGTTCCCAGCTTATAAGACCCATCTCCTTTAGCAATTTTACATGGTCATAGACCTTCGTTCCAAGGAGTGAGACGAGTTTGCTCTGAGGAACAGGCTGATGATAGGCTATGAGGGCAAGGGTCTTGAGCGCCCCTTTTGGTACCTCCTGAGGTGCAAGGGAGGCCACCAGATTTGAGTACTCCGGCTTAACCCTCATGTAAGCCTTATTTCCGAACCTTCCAACCTGAAGGGCAGTATCCCTCTCCTTGTACTCCTCCTCCAGAGACTCCAGGAAAACCTCAACGCTCCTCTTTGTAACACCGGTTATCTTCTGCAGTTCCCCCAGGCTGAGGGGTCTTCCCGCTGCAAAAAGAGCCGCCTCAATTATACGTTTAACCTCCTCACGCCTCTTGTTCAAAATATACACCCCATCAGGTGTTTATTCTATCCATCTTCGCCTTCAAATTGAGAACGTATATCTCACCGTGAGGAACCTTCTTCTGCCAGACGTCAATTACTCCCCTCTTTGCAAGGTGTAGGATGGCAATGAATGCGGTGATAAGGTCTATCCCCTCCTCCCCATACAGCTTCTTGAACGCTATGGGGTGGCCATTGTACTTGTTTATCCTGCTCAGAACCCTCTTTATGTCCTCCTCAAGGTTCTCCCTGTAAACCCTCTCCCCCACGGCCTTCCTCCCCATCTCCGACTGAATCCTCCTGAGCCTCTCTCTCCTCTCCCTAACCTTCTTAATCCGCTCCGCCTCTTCATGGGCCTCCTTCAGCGCATCCAGGAGCTCCACAAGGGTCACCGGCCTCCTTCCACTGTGCACCACCATCCTCTGCAGAGGCTCCTCCTCGCTTACCAGCACCTCGTGGGTTATCATCAGATCCATCTCATCCTCCATCCAATCCCACGTTCCCATGGGGATCTCCTCTTCCTCCTTTATCAAACTCTCAAGGAGGTCATCGTAGGTTCTCTCCGTCTTTCTCCTGTATATTGACCACGCCATCTCTATGATCCTGCCGACAACCACAAGGTCAAGTCCAGTCTCCTTGTGAACCCTCTTGGCGTAGAGCTTTGAAAAGTTCACCAGATCCACATCCCATGGGTCAATCTGGCCCCTTAGAGCCAGATCAAAGACCCAGGCTATTGCCCTGTCCACAGGGTCTTTCAGGGTGTAGTGGTACCCCTCCTCCACCTGTTTCAGTATCTCTACATATCTATCAATCCTCTCTGGGGAGGCGGTGGAATCATCTACAAGGCTTCTCTCTATAAGGAGGACGTCCATCACCCTCCTGACAGCCTCGTTCTCCTCCGCTCTCTCAGACGTTCTCACCACCTCCCTGGGCGGCCTTCGCTTTCTCTTCTGCCTGGCTCTCCCACTCCGGCTTTACCTCCTCCAGATTCATCTTCACTATGATGTTGGAGGTGCCCTCCGGACGAGGCAGAACACCAATCAGGGACTCTGCTTCCTTAAGGGTCACCTTCCTTAAAGAGATAACTATGAACTGTGCTCTTTCAGAGTTTCTTTTTATCAACTTCGCCACTTTCTCGGCATTAACGGCGTCAAGGTTCTGGTCAATCTCATCAAAGAAGTAGAAGGGGGAGGGGTCGTATCTCTGTATTGCAAGAATGAAGCTTATTGCTGTTATCGCCTTCTCACCGCCTGAAAGAGCCTCAACCCTCTGCACCTTCTTCCCCGGGGGCTGTGCCCAGATGTTCAGCCCGCCCTGGAACGGATCCTCCTGATTCTCCAGTGATAAACGGGCCTTACCTCCCCCTGTCAGGTGGGAGAACAGCTCCTGAAAGTTCCTGTCCACACTCTCAAAGGTCTCCATAAACCTCTCCTTTTTCCTCCTTGTAGCGTCATCTATAAGCTTCTGGAGATATCTCTTCTCCTCCCTGAGAGTTTCAAGGCGCTCCTTCAACTTCTTCAGTGCCTCGCTCTTCCTCTCGTACTCCTCCACCGCCTCCATGTTCACATCCCCCATCCGCTCTATCCTCTCCTCAATCTCTCTAGCCCTCCTCTGCAGTTCATCCAACGCAGGAAGCTCCTCTGGTACCAGCTCCTCCCAACCATGGTATCTGATCAGGTCCTCCCTTATCATCTCCGCCCTCTTCTCAGCCTCCCTTATCCCCCTCCTCAAGTCAAGTATGATGTTATCAATAACAGCGATCCTATCCTTCATATCCCTCCTTCTTCCCTCAAGTTCCGTGAGGCTCTTCTCCCATTCGTGCTTCCTCTCATAGAGATCCTTCTGTTTCTCCGTCATCCTCTCCATCATCTCCTCCAGGGCCTTAACAGCACGCTCCTTCCTCTCCAACTCCCCTCCATATCCCTTCATCTGCTCTTTAAGCTCCCGAATGGTTTTCTCCCTCTGGGGTATCTCCCCTTTAAGCCTCTTTATTTCAACCTCGGCGCCCTCCAACTTTGTCCTCACCTTTGTAACCTCTTTCTCCAGAGGAATTATCTCCTCCTGAAGCTTCTTCTCCCTCCCCCTGAGATCCTCCAGCTCTTCCTTAACCCTTTTTGGAAGGAGTTTTTTGGCCTTCTCCTCCATCACCCCCTTCTCCTCCTCTAATCTTACAATATCCTCCCTCAGTTTGCTGATCTCATCCCTTAACTTCGCAATCTCACCCTCAAGATCCTCCCTCCTTTTAAGGAGGGCTTTTCGCTCCTTTTCCAGCTCCTTAAGAGACTCCTCGTGCCTCCTCACCTCATCCTCAGCCATCTTAAGCTGTCCCTCAAGCCCCTCCCTTGCACCTAGAAGCCTCTCTATCTCCTTCTCAAGGCTTGCAATCTCTCTACTGACCCCCTGGTGTTCATCTATCAGGGCGTCCCTCTCACCCTTGACAGCCTCCATCTCCTCCTTTATCTTGGAAACCTCCCTTGACGCCCTGAAAATGTTAAGGT
>JAGHBW010000041.1 GCA_021160765.1 Thermoplasmata archaeon | reverse complement strand
CTTCAAGATAGTCCAGTATGGAAGAAAGGAGTTTGTTGACCCTTCAAACCCCTCTAAAGAGGACCTGGACCTGGCCAAAAAAGCGTTGGACCACGCTCGTGAGGTGTTGAAAAGTGGCGGGTGGGACATGGTAATCCTTGACGAACTGAACGTTGCCATAAATATGGGCCTTGTACCTCTTGAAGAGGCGCTTCAGCTGATTAAGGAGAAACCAGAGGAGGTTGAACTGGTTATAACTGGCAGAGGTGCGCCGAAGGAGATAATAGAGGTTGCAGACCTGGTTACAGAGATGAGGGAAGTGAAGCACTACTACCGGAAGGGTATTCCTGCCAGGAAGGGTATAGAGTATTAGGTCAGGGAATATTTAAAAGGGTGCTTTTACTTTTCCTTTTTCGCATTGGAGGGAGAACATGGACAGGATAGTGGAGTGCGTTCCGAACATAAGTGAGGGAAGAGATATAGATAAGATAGAGCGAATAGTCTCAGTGATAGAGCAGGGCGAGGGGGTAAAACTCCTCTCCTATGAACCGGATGCGGATTACAACAGGACTGTGATAACCTTTGTTGGGACCCCAGAGGGTGTAGTTGAAGCGGGAAAGAGATTGCTTAAGGCGGCGTATGAGGAGATAGACATGAGGAATCACAAAGGGGAGCACCCGAGAATGGGTGCTGTAGACGTCTTCCCCTTTGTCCCTGTTAAGGGGGTTACCATGGATGACTGTGTGGCCCTGGCAAGGAAGCTTGGGAGGTGGGCTGGGGAAGAGCTAAAGATTCCTGTCTATTACTATGAATACGCAGCTACAACACCGGAGAGGAAGAATCTTGCAACAATCAGGTCGGGAGAGTACGAGGGCCTCCAGGAGAAACTGAAAGATCCCCGGTGGAAGCCAGATGAGGGACCTGCAGAATTTGTACCTACGTTTGGTGCGGTGGTTATAGGGGCCAGGGATTTCCTCATAGCGTACAACGTTAATATAGATAGCCAGGATGTGAAGTACTCCAAGACAATAGCTGAGACAATAAGGGAGTCCGGTGTTCTGATCAAATCAAAAGGGGGGAAGAAAATATTCGGTGCGGACGGAAGACCTGTTAGAATACCGGGGAGGCTTAAGTACGTCAAGGCAATGGGTGTAACCCTGGATAAATATAACATTACCCAGGTCTCCATGAACCTCACAAACTTCCACGTGACACCACCTCACATAGCCTTTGAGGCGGTGAAGCTTGAAGCTGAGAAGCTGGGGGTCCACGTGAAGGGCTCGGAGATCGTAGGACTTGTTCCTCTGGAGGCTCTGGTCCTTGCGGGTAAGTTCTACAGCCTCAAGGAGGATAGGGAGCCGCCAGAGGACCCCGATGAACTCCTCAAGATAGCTATAGATAAGCTGGGATTATCCGTTCTTGAGGAATTTGTTCCGGAGAAGAAGGTTATTGAGTACATGATTGAGTGAGGTGGTTAAGATGGAGAAATTTAAGAACCTTAGTGTTGAAGAATTTCTTGCGAGAACATCCTCATCATCCCCCACCCCGGGCGGGGGTACCGCTTCTGCTATGATGGGTGCTCTTGGGGCGTCGTTAATTAGAATGGTTGCAGAGCTCACAGTGGGTAAGAAGAAGTATGAGGGGGTATGGGAGGAGATGAAGAAACACTCTGGGGAGCTACAGGAGGTTCTTTTAGAGCTTGAGGGACTTATGGACAAGGACGCAGAAGCCTTTGACAAGGTTATGGCGGCCTTCTCCATGCCTAAGGAGAGAGAGGAGGAGAAGGAGGCCAGGAGAAGGGCTATACAGGATGCGTTCAAGCTTGCAACTGAGGTGCCTCTGAAGACAGCCAGGGCGGCACTGAGAGCGCTGGAAATAGCACCGGAAATTGCGGAGAAGGGAAATAAGAACTCCATCTCTGATGTGGGGGTTGGTGTTCTTGCGTGCAAAAGTGCTGTTGAAGGCGCTCTTCTAAACGTGAAGATCAACACACCCTCAATAAAGGATGAAGAGTTTAGAGAAAGAGCTGAAAGAGAGGCGGAGGAGATAGGTAGGAGGGCGGAGGAGTTGTTTAAAATAACAATGGAGATTGTGAACAGTGAACTGGGGGGCTGAAGATGGTACAGAGCAGAAAGATAAAAAAGCTGACGGCACAGATCAAAAAACTGGAGAAGAAGATAGAGAAATATGAGGAAAAACTGGAGAAGGCGAAAATAATGATGGAGGAGGGGAAGATAACAAAAGCACAGTACCAGAAGGCTAAAATGGAGTACTCTGAGAAGATAAGGGGCCTTAGGGGCGCCATTCACCGGAAGGAAAAAGCACGCCTTTATGCCGAGAGGGAGCTTAAGGAGAAAGAGAAAAAGGAGAAGGGCCACTGAATATGTGTCCAAAAAGGTTTTATACAAACCAAGATTAGAAAAATATGTGAAAGGACAGAAATATTCATCAGCACTTATCTTAGTATTTCTTCTTCTACCTCTTCAATTAACTACTAATATATCTCATTTGGATGTGGCGGGAGAGGGCGAATTTCAACCCTTCGTGGAAAGATATCTCCCAGAGAAGGGACTTCTCTTTTACGTATCCCCTAGAATCAGGACCACAGGTGATATGGATATATCCGTGGACATACCCAGTACAAGGGTGGAGACTCTCAGACTTGACTCATGGGGGGGATACTCCCTGGGGGTCATTGGAAAAAGGATAACCTTCTATAGCAGGGCGGTAAATCATGGAGATATTCCAGCATATAATGTTACCGCATCCCTCACCGTATATTACTGGAGTGGTGTCGGGGGGATTGATAGGGGCGAGATCGTTTGGAGTGAGAGAAAAGAGACTTATGTTCCCCCTGGGGACGGTTCTCTCTCTCCGGTGATTACTTTTAACTGGACGCCGGAGATTTCTGGATCGTTCATAATTAACATAACCTTTGAGTTGCGGGGGGACCCACGCCCCAGAGATAACAGTGCATATTACGTGGGTGCAGTTTATGAAATAAGTGGAAAAAGAAGATATGCTGGTGTTTGGGTGGACAAATGGATAGATTCCCTTGAGGGAGAGAGCGACATTATCTGTTCTCCGCCCTCCTCCTGGAGTAAGACGCCTTTTCCCTTAGGCTCCAGCTCTGGGGAATATTCTCCTCCAACAGTCTTCTATACCGGTGATCCCTCCACACTAATCTCAAATTACAATTCAACTAAGAGGCGGTTGATCCTGCCACCCTTTGATCTCAGAGACGTGCCCCAGGACTTTTACGATCCACTTTATATGAGAAAAAAGCCTCAGATCTACCTGGGATACAAGTTTCTAGGCGATGTTCGGGCGGGGGGTTTCCTCAGGAACCTTATCTCGGTGGATGGGGGACCATATGAGCCTCTTTTGGATCCATTAGGAAATCCTATTATTATATCCGTAAACACCACAGACGAATATGGAGAATACAACTGGCTTTGTCCCACCCATGTGGATCTTTTCGGCTATGATTTCTACCCAGGTATTGAAATAAGCCGCTATGCTGGACACTGGGTGAGCATCGCAATAGAGTACGTGCCTGGCTCTCCAGATAATGGATCGGAGATGGGATACTTTCTGGATGATTTCATTCTCTTCATGAGAGAATCTTACGAAACCTTCTCTTTTGAGGTCAGCCCGGTATCGGATGAGGATGTTTTGGTGGATCCGGGAAGCGTTTCAGAGGTCAGATATCTTGTGAACTTTACCAGAGTTAAGGAGGTGTACCCCTTTAGGGTGTATGCTGAGGCGCCCCCCACACCCCAGATACACCTGATAGTCTCCCCGGAGATTATAAGAGAGCCTGTGGAGGGGGAGAGGGTTGATGTGTCAATTTTCATAAAAGCGGATATCACCACACCCCCAGGTACCTATTCAACAGTAATTTGGTTTGTTGGTGCTGATGAGACGATTAAAAGGACCATTGACGTAAGAGTTCCCCCGTTTGAGAAGCTGTTGGCGGAGGGAGGAGGATTCTTTCATGTCCTACCTGGTGAGGAGATTCAGATCTTATGCAGTCTAACCAACGGGGGAAACGTGCCGTTGAATCTGAAATCACACCTACAGTCGGATATGGATATTCAAGCAGAGTACCCCGGAAGTGTTTCCCTCACCCCCGGTGAACGCATGAAAGTTGAAGCAACCATTACTCTTAACCCCAACACCCCCGGGAACCACACGGCGTACTGGATTTTTTATCCGGAGGATGTGGAAGGGGCGGAGGGGCTCCCACCACTGGCACTTTATCAGAGTTTGAAGGAAGAGGGTAGGGCAGTGGGGCTGATAACAATAAATATTGTTGTGAGAGAGGTACGGGATGTCTTTGTTGGGCTCCTCAGCAGGGAGAGTTTGGTGGTACTTAAAAGGACCCCACAGAACGTTTCAATACCTATGACGGTGATGAATAGGGGAAACACCCCTGAAAGGCTTTCTCTCTCTGCAAATCTCCGTGGGGTTGAGGAGGGGGCAGTGATAACTAAAGAGACTTATGTATTGTTAGACCCCGGGGAGAGCACAGAGGTCTCAATTGTGCTTTCCCTGAATTCCTCCACCCTTCACGGG